>NZ_JABMCR010000499.1 GCF_013179555.1 Bacillus haikouensis | reverse complement strand
TTACTTACTATAACCACCATAGATATCAATGGAATCGAAAAAAGATGACCCCTGTTCAATACAGAGATCATCTTTTAGAAGTAGCTTAGGCTTTTTTAAAATGTCCTTTACAAAGGGTACACTTTATACTGCGTACGGGCCTTTTATTATTCTTTCTTAGCAGATAGAATCTGCTGTCTGAACACCTGCATCGATTCATTGCTGTTCAGTTTCACTAGGTCTTCCTCTGTCAATTCACCTGTTCCTATTTGAACCACATACACGTCCAGGGTCTGTTTTCCCCATTCATTGTAAACCTGTTCTACAGTATCATAGTATAAATCAAGCTTATTTCCTTTGATCGCGCTCCCTGTATCAGCGACGACCCCGTATCCATATTTCGGGATAAAGAGAATCGTTCCAATCGGATAGACTGAAGTGTCTGCTGCAATCGTAGAATATAAATCTCTTTTCACTTTTACACCAGAGTATGTAATTCCGTAGCCGGGGTGGCTTGGATTTTTACCTGTGGATTCGACTCCTGCTGTGTATCCTGTTGCCACTACCGTGTTTTTCGGATATTGTTCCCAGTCGATCGATTCCTCCAGGCTTGGGGGATTTGCTTCCACGGGCGTACTGGATGAGATCAGTGTCTTAACGCCTGCCAATCTCTTCAAAAATTTAAATGACAATGATATATGATTTGTTTTATGATTTTCTGAATAGCGCTCTGACTGCTTTCCTTTATTTTCATTCAGCCAGGATTTGAAGGTCTGCGCTTCCACCCCCGAAATCGATTGAAAGGTGGTGCCCAAGGCTAGTACAAATAAACTAACCATCACGATTCGTTTCGTCCATTTAATTACCAACTTCATGAATTCACTCCTCCCACCCTTATTCCTTCCCCATAAGGATGAGATTTATTCAAAAATTGATAAAAAAGTCGAATAGTTTAAATATTACAAATATGAATATCCGTTATTTTAGGTGAATCTGCCCGCTTATTATGCACCTGCTCCATAAAAAAAGCCGTTTAACCCGGGATCTTACCGGGCAAACGGATAAATTAAAACATTCTATAACCTTTTGCCCGCAGGATCCTCATGACAACCCCCGAAAGAATCGCCCCTGCCAATCCGCAGCCAAGTATCAGAAGATCCGCCAATGCTAAATGGCTTAACTTAGTCCCTAATTCCGAAAATGACTCACCTGCATTTCGGAAATACTCAATAAACCGGACCTCATCTACGATAAAAATGACAATGACCGGATAAATGATCGCCATAATCCACGTCATCCGCAATAACATATTTAACAAAAAACCGATTCCGAAAAACAGAACCAGAAATAAAAGCATCGAAATGATCATTACATGTATAGGCATTTACCTTCTGCACCTCCATAAACACTAAAGATTAGTGTACTCAATGTTTATGAAAGCGTCAATCTTTTCAAAGTGGTATTCACAAAATCAACAAAAAATGGGAATGGGTAAATAACTAGTTAATCTCTTTTTGTTAAAGTCGGCATAAGTCAATTCATTCCGGCAACTGCCGTTATTCTTGAGAGAAGGTCATCCAGCGAAAATGAAACGAACACAAAAACATACTAAGATTAGTGGGTAAAGTCATCGACGGATGTCTTTACCCACTATTTTTCTTTTTAGAGTTATAGTGAGAAGTGAAAGAAAGCTCGACCAAAGCCTCAAGGATTTCGAATCCGTAT
>NZ_JABMCR010000498.1 GCF_013179555.1 Bacillus haikouensis | reverse complement strand
ATTGTCGTAGTGGCCGGTTTTCAAGGGATAACGGAAGAAGGATCTATCTCTACATTGGGGAGGGGCGGATCCGACACCACGGCTGCGGCACTCGCAGCCAAGCTTGGAGCGGAGCGCTGCGACATCTTTACAGACGTCGACGGCGTCTACACTTCGGACCCCGGATATATCAAAAAAGCAGCCAAAATTTCATCCTTAACGTACGATGATATGCTGAATCTGGCGGCAAGAGGAGCGGGTGTCCTGCACCCGCGATCCGTCAAACATGCGAAAAAGTATGGAATCCCTATGGTCGTGCGGTCAAGCCTTACAAAAGAAAAGGGGACATTCATAAATTTTTCATCCAAAAGGTCGGATCGGTACCCAGTCATAGGAATCGTCTTTCAACAAGATCGAACAAGAATCTCCCTTTGCGGAATGACTGACTGCGAGAAAACGAAATCAGCCATCACTTCAGTCCTCCAGACCCGGAATATCGAGTGCGACTTCTTCAAGGAGCAGTCTCGGAATGAACTGACGCTGCTCCTTCACCAAAACGAACTGAAAGAATCCCTGGAACTTCTCCTGGAAATGAAAGAACAGTTGAAATTTGATCAATTCACCACCCAAGAAGACTTGGCGAAGGTAGCCGTCATCGGAAGCAATATCCGTACCCACCCCGTCATCCAGGGAAAAGCAGCAAAGGCTCTGACTGCCGGCCGGATTGAATTCAGTTTGGTCGAGGATTCACCGGTAAGCGTGACCGCAGCCGTGAAGCATGGCGACATGCACCGTGCCGCCGAGCTGCTGCACACCTCTTTTGGACTCGATATCCCTGAAATGAGAAAAGTAGCTGCGGTTCGTTGATAGTGAGCGGAGTGACAAGACTGCAAGCAAACTGCTTGTAGTCTTATTTTGTCTGAGAAATTAGCATAATATGGTATAATGAAAAAAGTCAGAAAATTCACCGGTAAAGGGAGGCGTTCATAATGAATCGATTTAGAAACAGTATCAGTAACATGGGGATGACGCCTGAATTCAAAGGTGTCTAGATTCCCCGCATATCGAAAGGGGAAAAAGGATGAACAATGTAAAATTAGTCGAATTGAATGAAGATAACTGGTATGAATGCTGTCAATTAGAGGTTTCTAAGGAACAGTCAGGTTTCATTGAATCAAATGCAATATCCATCGCGCAATCAAAGTTCGAACCGACATTAAAATCATATGGTATTTATTTTGAAGACCGGGTTGTTGGGTTCCTTATGTATAATTCAATTGCAGAGGAACTGGACGGTCACTGGGTTTACCGGATCATGGTGGACAAGTCGTTTCAAGGAAAAGGGATCGGCAAGGCAGCAGCGGAGCAAATGATTGCCGAGATGCAGAAGCTTCCGGATGTGAAGAAGATTGTTGTCGGTTATCATCCTGACAATACGGGTGCCCATCAGCTGTACGCAAGTCTTGGATTTATTGATCATGGAGACAGGTTCGGCAAGGAAATGGCTGTTATTAAAAATCTGTAACAACAAGAAAGAGGGTGGGACAAAAGTGTTTTAGTCTAAGTAAAACCCGAACTAATTTGCCTCAAATTAGTTCGGGTATTTATTTTGTTTAATGTACATTTAGATTTTAGCTCTTTCCAGCGGTTGATTGGAGTGCAAGACGAAGACTCCTGCGGGAAAAGTAGCTTATTAGAAAAGCGTAAGGGCTTTGCTCAGAGGCTGGTGG
>NZ_JABMCR010000497.1 GCF_013179555.1 Bacillus haikouensis | reverse complement strand
CCAGAAGATTATGAAAGAGACAGAAGCGTATGAAGTGAGTGGGGATTGCCTGCTTCAGATCGACCTGGTAGACTATCATGATTTATCAAGTGATATGATTCACGCTGTGGAAACTGGCGATCTTCTTCAAGCCCTGCAAGCTGATATGTTAACTGGTGAAAATAGTAGATGGATTCATTCCATTAAACTAAGCAGGCTAGAACAAGTTGAATTAGAAGGTAATGATCCCTTTATCAGGGATGTCATGCATTCCCTGAGGGAAATGAGCATTGAAGAAGGGGTTGAAGCACTGGCGGAATTATATGAACACCCTTCTCTCTATCGATATATCGAAGCATTGACAGAAGTAGAACTGAGGCATTTAATACAGGATTCAGCAGATTTAATCCTGCATCCGAAACGAGGTCAGTAAGAAAAGAGGTGAAATGATGAGATTAATACAACTGAAAATATATGGATATGGAAAGCTGATCAACCAGGAATACAACCTTGAGGGACTGCAACTGATCTATGGCGAGAATGAGGCTGGGAAATCCACCATCATGTCATTTATACATAGTATATTATTCGGTTTTCCGACCAGGCAGCAAGCCCAGCTTCGCTATGAACCGAAAAGCTCTTCTGAATATGGAGGGAAAATCATATGTGAAAGTAAGGAATATGGCAAACTCAGTATTGAGCGGGTAAAAGGGAAAGCAGCCGGTGATGTTACAGTTCAGTTCGAGGATGGAAGAAAAGGCGGGGAAGAAGCTCTGCTGGAACTGGTCGGGAGGATGGATAAAGTCACGTATCAGAATATCTTTTCATTTAATCTGGCAGGTCTGCAGGACATACATAGATTGAAAAAAGATGAATTGAATCGTTATTTATTCAGTGCAGGCTCAACAGGCACGGATTTTCTTTTGCAAATGGAACAACAATGGCAAAAGGAAAGAGAACTGCTCTTTAAGAAAACCGGCAGAAAACCAGTAATAAATAGCAAAGTCATCGAACTAAAGGCAATGGATAAACAGGTCGCTGAAGCCAAGGAAAAGAATAAACAGTATGGTCCACTGCTCGAAGAACGGCATTCATTGGAGTCTTCGATCAGTTCCCTGATAAATGAAAAGGAATCATTGGCGGAAGAAAGGGACCGGCTAAACGTGATCGATGAACATTGGTATGTTCTTTCCGAGTATGTATCCATTTCCCGAAAGATTTCCAGTATGGAATCACTCTCTTATCCCGCTAAAGGGACAGAGAGGCTGAATGGGCTGAAAGTGGAATGGAGACAAGCTTCTTCTTATTTGGAAACATTGGTTTCAAAGCAAAATAAACTGGAAGAAAAGCTTGAATCAGTTCAGATGCCTGTGAAATTCACAGAGGAGATTCATCAAGTAGAGTCCTTCCTGTCACAACAATCCATATTCATGAAATGGTTGGATGATCTTGATGATATCAGGCGCGAAACGAAGATTGTAACAAATAAAGTAAGTGAAACATTGAGAGCACTAAATCTGCAAATAGCTGAGGAAGATATACCTTCTATCAATACAAGCTTGTTGATGGGCGAACGAATCGAGCTTGCCATTCAGAAATTCGATAAGCTCCAAAATGAAAGTGAAAATCTAAAAAAACAGTATGACGCCGAAATTGAAACCATGCAAAGGATCGAAGGTAAATGTGCTGAGCTTGAAGAACTCCTTATGGAAGAGGAAGACTATCAAGTGTTGCAAAAGAAG
>NZ_JABMCR010000496.1 GCF_013179555.1 Bacillus haikouensis | reverse complement strand
CCGACATCGTCCTGATGAGAAGCGACCTGATGGACGTCCCGACGGCCATCGAATTAAGTAAAGCGACCATTCGGAACATCAAACAAAACCTGTTCTGGGCATTTGCGTATAATATCCTCGGCATACCGGTTGCCATGGGGTTACTCTATATATTCGGAGGACCATTATTGAACCCGATGATAGCAGGTGCAGCCATGAGCTTCAGTTCCGTGTCGGTATTGCTGAATGCACTTCGCCTGAAAGGATTTAAACCATTAAGCATGTAAGGAGTGTTTCAGACGATGAGCAAAAATCTGACGTTAGAACTCTATACACGGCCAACCTGCTCAGACTGTCAGGCAGCCAAAGAATACCTGGCAGAGCACAATATCCATTATGTGCACAAAAATATCGGTGAGGATGATACATTGGAGAAAGAGTTAATCGAAATAGCGGGTTCGCGCATTGTCCCTTCTTTTGTTTTTTACAAAAGAGGAATTGTGGGTAAGAAAAAATTCGTGAAGTACCTGATTGGATTTGAGAATAATAGAGAAGAAATCGGGATGTTATTGAGCTGATGTTTCTATATGTGGAAGGCCTTCAACGTTGGTTGAGGGCCATTTTGTGGTTATGAAAAGCCTTTTCAACGATTAAATTTTTTTTGGATGTTATTCCTTTCAACAATATAAAATAATCAAGTATTGGACATAATGTATAGATCTCGTTATCTAGGATGATTCTATGATTTTAATGTTTGTGACTATGTTGATCTTGATAGTACTCCTGGTGAAAGTTAAAAAAAGATTATCCCCTTTGCAGATGTATGTAACATCTTTATTTTCCCTCTACTTGGCCTTGTTGGCAGATTCAATTTTTGGCGGGATGTTTGAGTTGTATTCTTATTTTAAACCGGGTGTACAAGGCAGGGATTTTGTCGGAGCAATCGTCATCTATCCAGCCATCAACATCTTATTTTTGTCAAAGTTCCCCATCGGAAAAAGTTTGAAAACTAAAAGTTTTTACCTCTTAGGATGGACCCTGTTTGCCCTTTTATATGAATATAGTGCCGCTGAGTTCTCTTCTTTTTTTAATTATAGTGGATGGAAGCTGATATATTCGGTTCCGATCTATCCGTTTTTGTACATGATATTAGTGTGGAATTTTCGTTTGGTTGAAAAGTTAGAAATGAAACAGGAACGTATTTTTTATTTGAAACCGATTGAGTGGTATGGAAGTATCGTGTTTATTCTATATTTTAACTTGTCTGCAGATGCCATGTTGAAAGGGAGTTACGAGCTTTATTATTATGCAGTGAATGATGTTCATCCGGTCGATTTCTTGTTCCGAATACTTGTGCTTATGGTCCCGCTCCTTTTTTATCTAAACTTACAATCCAGACACCCTTCCGTGTGGAAGTTTATATTATGGATCGTTATATATGCGGTGCTTTATGAGATAGCTGTTTGGTTTGGTTATTTTCATGAAAGACAATGGAATGTCTATTTTACAATCTTTAGAACTTCTGTGATGCTGATACTGGCTCAACTGAATCTGAAGTTATTGAAGTCGCTTTCAGGAAGGGGAGGAGAGCTTCGGTGAGAGGCTCTTTTTATTATGGGAACTTTTTGAAACATTTCTCCATGCTTATCCGTATAAGTAAGGTAGAACACAAACATGGGGAGGATATCATGAAGAAATTAATTGGAATTGGAACGGCTGCACTACTGGCGATTAGTCTGACTGCCTG
>NZ_JABMCR010000495.1 GCF_013179555.1 Bacillus haikouensis | reverse complement strand
GATCATGCTGTTTGCTTCTTTAGCAATGGATGCTGCCGAACAGGATACTGTTTTTAAAAAGAATAATAATGTCATAGAAGCTAATTACACACTTGGTACAGGTCTTCCCCTTCGTGAAGTGAAGGAAGGAAAAGATGTCGGTTACCGTTCTAAACTTCTTGGATCAGTGCATCAGGTGGAATTTCTTGTGACACCGCGTCACCAAGGCATCAAAGTAAATATTAAATTCGAAGAAGTGAAAGTGTATCCAGAAGGATTCGCTGCCTTCATTAATCTTGTGATGGATAATAACGGCAATATCATCAATAAAGACCTGATCGACAAGCGTATCCTGATTCAGGATATCGGTGGATTGTCTACGGATATCGCCGTGATCAAGAACCGTAAAGTAGATGATGACAAGGCGCAGGGCTTTAATCTTGGAGTGTCTGAATCACTTGAATTGATCCGTGAAGAAATCCGCTCGAAATACAGCATAGAATTGGACAGCCGCCGTGATGTAGTGGAAATCATCACGAAGAAAAACGACCGGAATCATATCATGGTAAAAGGAAGCCGTACAAGCGTGCATGAAATCGTAGACCGTATCCTTGTTGAGCTTGCGAAGAAACAATACCGTCACCTGCGCAATATGTGGCAAAAGAACTCCCAGACTGAAATCTGCTACTTCATCGGAGGCGGATCAAGCGTTCTAAAGGAATATATCAAGACACTTAACAACAATCTTGACGGCTACAATATCGATTTCTTTGAAGATGAAAATGAGAGCATTTGGATGATGGCGAATGCGTATTACAAATTAATCGCTGATTTCTCAAGAAAGAATCAAAAGCAGGATCATAAAAAAGAAGACGAGAAAAAATTAGCGAAGACCAAATAGGGTGATTTTATGAAAGAAAAGGGGATGTCAAGGGGGCAGCCGATCACATTTCGAATCCCCTCCGATACACCTGATCACATACTGAAACATTTGCAGAAGCTCAAGGAAACAGAGAAGCGCAATTTCTCCAGTAAAATCGCTGAGCTTGTTGTAAGTGGGGTCAATGATTCAGTTTTAAAGCAGCGTGAAGCGATTACCATCCCGCTGCCCAGAGTGCTGGATAAATCCCAGCGTGACTGGCTGAAGCATGAGCATTCCGAAGCTTTACTGGGAAGTATCGTATATCAGTTATTAACAAATCCTGTCCGGACCGCTTCCCTCCTCGCTTCATTAAGCAGCAGTGCCCTGGATATTGATGAGGCATTGTATCTTCAGGAGGAAACCGCAGCAGGAAAGGATACCGCTTCCTCGCGGGAATGGTCGATCGATTCCGTGATTGACGACCAGGATGATGAACCGGCAGTGGAAGAACGGACACATTCAACAGATGAGGATCTTGATGACTTCGATTGGAATAGCGCCATGAAAACACAGGACCCTGCTGATGAAAAGGAACCGGAAGAAGAATCGATGGAAGACTTGCTAGGTGACTTCCTTTCACAGATGAATAAATAATCGAAGGCCCGTCCTGCACCAAGTTACAGTGGTGAAGAGACGGGCCATTTTTTAATGTTCATGAGAAGTGTCGGAATTTTCCTCTTCGGAATCACGGTTTTTGAGGAAGAAATGTTCCCCTGTAAAGATAAGGATCATAAAGGCAAGCGATACGCCGACTACCAGCAGGTCTGATTGAGCTTTTACCCAGATGAAGGCTGCCAGGACAATGGCATCAAGGATGAGTGCAGACA
>NZ_JABMCR010000494.1 GCF_013179555.1 Bacillus haikouensis | reverse complement strand
ACCGCCTGGGCAAGACCGATGATCAGGGCATCTTTTACATTCAGATCCCCATCATTTTTTCTGCCTCGCAGATTACGGATAAGCCATAATGCGGTTCCAGTAATAATGAGGGTGATTCCGATTGTAACAACGTAAGAGAGATTTTCCTCAATGTAGTCTCCGAACAAGACCCCTATGACACCGGCAGGAATCGTCCCGATGATTAAATAAACAATGAAATGAAAATCACGTTTATTTTCAGGTGTTTTTACTTTGAAATAACCCATTCCATTTACTAGCAAACGCCAAATATCTTCACGATATACAAGTAACACAGCGAAGAGAGAAGCGGTATTCACTATTATCTCGAAAGTCAAGCCCGGTTCTTCAATACCAAGGAAGTATTGTGCCAAAACGAGGTGGCCGCTCGACGAGATGGGGATAGGTTCAGTAAAACCCTGGAAAATCCCTAAAAATAAATATTTCAAAACTAAATAAAAATCCATTATATATCCTCCAAGCATATATCTCTACACAGTTTTTTATTTAACACTAATTAGTACCGTACTGTAAAGGCTTTTTCCGAATGTTAACCAAACCGTAACCTGATTAACATGAATATACCTTCATCTGGCATGCATGAACCTATTGATGAAGAAGAAAATAAAAGAGAAGCCACGCTTCAAACAGAGGAGGTATCTTGATGGGACAACCAAGACATTTCAGAGGCGGAGAAAAAGCGCCTAATAATGGATTATATATCGAAATTGGTGAGACCGGAAGTAATGTAAATAATCCTCAAAAGCTAAAAATGAAAGCAGGAGACAGGTTCCCTGAGAATTCCAACCACAACCGCCATTGGACATATATGAGAAAACCGTAATAAAGATGAAGGAACAAGGATTACCGTTTTTAATAAAAGGGAGAAAATGCAGGAAAATTCCTTTTTAATCCGGTGATTTCTTGTTCTTTTTCTTTTTCATATCAGTAAAAAAGGGTTATAATAATAAAAAGGTCAATAAAGGTCAAATGAAGGTGTGAGAGTATTGAATTTAGAATCCATGACGCACAGTATTCAAGAAAGTCTGGCAGCAGCTGGCCAGCTGGCTAAAGACAATAAGCATACGGATATCCGTGTACTTCATCTGTGGAAAGCTCTTGATCAATCCCGCGGAGGACTTCTTCGATCCATATATGAAAAAGCAGGGATGGATATGGAGGCATTTCATGATTTTACTCAGCAAAAACTGAAAGAAATTCCTGCAGTGGAAGGCATTGGGGTGCAATATGGGCAATATCTTTCCAATGATGTAAACCGTCTGTTCCAAGCAGGGGAGAAGCTTAAGAATAAATGGGGAGATGGATATTTATCAATCGAACATCTGATTCTTTCTTTATTTCAACAGTCCGATCATCCAATCACTAATTATATGGAGGAAAAAGGAATCACGAAAAAACAACTGATGAATATCATTACATCGGTAAGAGGGGGAAAAAAGGTGGACACACAAAATCCTGAAGTTACATATGAAGCACTTGAAAAGTATGGAAGGGATCTCGTTGCAGAAGTCAGGTCTGGAAAGATTGACCCCGTAATCGGAAGGGATAGCGAAATCCGCCATGTCATCCGAATATTATCGAGAAAAACAAAGAATAACCCAGTCTTGATAGGGGAACCCGGAGTTGGGAAAACAGCAATAATAGAAGGACTTGCCCAGAGGATCGTACGGAAGGATGTCCCGGAAGGTTTGAAAAACAAGACCATTTTTGAACT
>NZ_JABMCR010000493.1 GCF_013179555.1 Bacillus haikouensis | reverse complement strand
TTCGTAAGCGGATTATTCCCGTAAAAATCCCTGACCGCTTTTTGGAACGATTGTATAAATTCTTCCTTTACCTCTTTGTGAACAAAGAGGTAATCGGGCGCCACGCATGTCTGCCCCGCATTCGTCACTTTACCGAAAGCTACCCGTTTAGCAGCTAGAGGGACATTTGCTGTCTCGTCAATGATACACGGACTTTTCCCCCCGAGCTCTAACGTAACCGGGATCAGCTGCTTCGCTGCCGCTTCCATGATCACCTTGCCCACCGGCACGCTTCCCGTGAAGAAAATATAATCAAATGGATGCTCCAGCAGCAGTTGTGTCGTCTCTGCCCCGCCTTCGATGACAGTGAGATGTTCCGGATCAAATTGTGAATCGATCAGACCCGCAATCAGATTGGACGTATTAGGCGTCAGCTCAGAAGGCTTGATGACTGCTGTGTTGCCTGCAGCAATCGCGCCTATTAACGGCGAGATTGCAAGTTGTAAAGGATAGTTCCAAGGAGCGATGATGAGGACTGCCCCATATGGCTCGGGAACTTTATACGCTTTGGATCCGACGTGCGTTCTCGCCGTTTTCACCTTAACTGGTGCAGACCATTCGTTGATATGCTTCAGCGTAAATCGAATCTCTTCAAGGAGAATCCCGATTTCAGTTGTATAGGTTTCCATTTCAGATTTATTTAAATCCTGTTTTAAAGCGATCAGGATTTCCTTCTCATTTTTTCTTATAACGTCAGCCAGCTTTTCAAGCACTTGCTTCCGTACATCAAGCGGCTTCGATTTACCTTCATTAAAAAATGTCTTCTGTTTCTTTATTGCGAATTGAATCGATTCACGGGATGCTTCTTCAATTGCTGCAGACAATTTGATCCCTCCTAAATTATTCTTATTTTAAATATAGCATGAAAAACCCGATTAATACGTATGTTAACCCCTGAAAACGAAAGAACCTGCCTTCGATTGTTATCGAAGACAGGTTCCTTTTATATGATGGGGTTATACCCAACCTCTGAATCTTGATGCCTCTGCCATTTTGCGTGCGCCGACCATGTATGCGGCAAGGCGCATATTGACCCGGCGATTCTGAGATGTCTCGTATACATTGTTGAAAGCATTAATAAGTTTAGCTTCAAGCTTCTCGTTTACTTCTGCCTCAGACCAGTAATACCCTTGATTATTCTGAACCCATTCGAAGTAGGATACCGTTACGCCCCCTGCACTAGCCAGTACATCGGGAACAAGCAGGATGCCTCTTTCAGAAAGGATGCGTGTTGCTTCAAGAGTAGTCGGGCCATTTGCAGCTTCTACAACAATGGATGCTTTGATGTCATGAACATTCTTTTCAGTGATTTGATTCGAAATCGCTGCCGGAACAAGGATATCACAGTCAAGCTCCAATAGTTCTTTGTTCGAGATCGTGTTTTCGAACAACGTTGTAACGGTTCCGAAACTGTCACGGCGGTCCAATAGGTAATCAATATCCAGACCTGCAGGGTCATGAAGTGCCCCGTGAGCATCAGAAATGGCAATTACCTTTGCACCTGCATCATGCATGAATTTCGCAAGGAAGCTCCCTGCGTTTCCGAATCCCTGGATCACGACGCGTGCGCCTTTGATATCGATTCCGCGTTTCTTCGCAGCCTGCTCGATACAGATAGTCACCCCTTGAGCCGTCGCTTTTTCACGCCCTTGAGAGCCGCCGAGCACGATCGGTTTCCCGGTGATGAAGCCAGGTGAATCATTTTCACGGAGACGGCTGTACT
>NZ_JABMCR010000492.1 GCF_013179555.1 Bacillus haikouensis | reverse complement strand
TTAGTCTAAGTAAAACCCGAACTAAACTGCCTTCTAACAGGCAAATTAGTTCGGGTTATTATTTTGTTCAATGTACACTTAAGTTTTAGCACTTTCCAGCGGTTGATTGGAGTGCAAGACGAAGACTTCTGCGGGCACCTCCTATTGTTGTTTGGGGTGTCCAACAATAGGGGAGCAACACACGAACGCGACGAGGAGGCTCACGGGCTATCCGCGGAAAGCGAAGTCTTGCACGGAAATCATTAGCGGTATTAAGAACATACGCTGAAATTGTTCGTCTTTATATCGTGGTTTATTAGTTTTGTCCCAGCCTCTTTCAGCTTGTAGACAAAGTCTAAGAATGGGACCTGGTCTGCAAGCTTTTTTTGTTTAAAAAAATTAGATGCTTGATAAGCAGGATTCTTACATACTTCATGCTTAAACGGGAACTTTATTGATATCTATGAAAAGGAGGCCAAGACATGGATTATAAACTATTCAGGGTAATCAATATGCTTTCTGGTCGCTGTTCCCCAATTGACTGGCTGATGATTGTCATATCAAAAAAGATTCGTTATGTTTATATGTTTGTTTTGATATATATGTGGTTTAAAAATGAACATTATAGAAGAGTGTCAAGCAAAGCAATGATTTCTTCTGGAATTACTTTGATTCTTCACGCATTGATTAACTTGTTTTACTTTAAGCCGCGTCCATTTGTAAAACGGCGGGTCGGTATACTCATCCCCTCAAAAGTTAATTCTTCCTTTCCAAGTAAGCATACCTTACTGTCATTTGCCGTTTCCACTTCCATCATTCTTTATGATGGTGTCCTTGGTTCAATCATGCGCGTAGTATCTGTTTTAACGGGTATTTCCCGTATTTGGACGGGACATCATTATCCATCTGATATTATCGGCAGTGCCTTCATTGGCAGTATGACCAGCATTATTGTAGATAAAACTATGGATACATTCTCACGAGACACACCGGGGAAGAAGGGGAATTCCACTGATTGAAGATTTGTTTCACTGATCAATAAGCAGTCCATTTTACTTTTCTTGCTTCGTTGTAACGTTTTTCAACGGCCATCCAATTGACGACATTCCACCAATTATCGACATATTTCCCTTTGTTATTTTCATATTGTAGATAATATGCGTGCTCCCAGACATCCAGCACGAGGAGTGGAATGACGTCCCATTGACTGAGGTTTTGATGTTTCTCGGCCTGCAGTATTTCAAGACGGTGCGATCGAGGCGACCACACAAGAATGGCCCACCCAACAGCTTCAACATTTTTCGCTGCTTCTGAGAAATGACGCTTAAATTGATTGAAACTTCCAAACCACTGATTCATGTCAGATAAAAGTGCCCCTTTAGGTTTACCGTTGTCTTTTGGCCCCATTACACTCCAGAAAATCGTATGCAAATAATGCCCTGCGCCATTGAATGCCGCTTCTCGTTCCCAGTGTTTAATCAATTTATAATCATTGTGCCTTCTGGCTTTCTCCATTTCCTTTTCAGCTTTATTAAGCCCATCTACATAGCTTTGGTGATGTTTATCGTGATGCAGTTTCATAATTCTTCTGTCAATGTAAGGTTCCAGGGCATCATAGGAATAAGGGAGCGGGGGGAGTCTATGTTCGCCAATAGGAGTAGGAGAGCCGTTTCTCTCCTTGGACGTTTCCTTTAATGCTATCGTTTTCCATTGTTCAGTTAAACTGGAGCAGGTTTGTTCTAATTGCTGAGCAGTATAGTGATCAAACAGATTACGATTCATTTTGATTTG
>NZ_JABMCR010000491.1 GCF_013179555.1 Bacillus haikouensis | reverse complement strand
GGCGGGTCTTTAGCTGATGGTAAAAGGCCCGTCTCTCTACGGGTTAATGGGGTGAACGGCTCCGTTTTCTCTGAATATCTGTTGAGAAGCATCTGGAATTTATGTTTTTAAGCTGATTTGAAATGGGCAACTTGTGGATGGGTTGAGGCTGTGATCCAGTCGGCACGAGGACTATCAGTGTGCCACTTTTAGGATTAAGTGCCAGTTTATAAATAATCGTGCCAAATTCCAAATATTCGTGCCAAGTTCCCATCAATTGAGCAACTTGTCGAAAATTCGCTGCCAGGCTTGCTCCTCCAAACCACCCCATTCGAAACTTGAATCCTAAACTAACGGCCACCTATACTAAACCAGGAAACGGACTCCCATCCATCACCCAAACCCGAAAAACCACTCCAATACTCCCAAACCAATCCCTGTCCATCAAAATATGGTAGTTTAGTACAACTTTGTTGTGTGTTATACTATCTTAGTTATAGGTTAATCATTATCTATTGTTATGAAGATTAGTAAATAAATTGCGTACATCGTGCTCTTTCCGCACCCGTCTTCAACATGGCTGTGGTGAAAAGGAGCTTAGTTATACTACGAACGTTTCGGAGGACTTTGATGAGAAAAGGGTCAAAATTAAGAAGTGAGCAAGCGAAGGTGCTGTCATTCGTCCCAACGGGTGAGTATTATTACACCAAGGGCATGAAAGCATATCAGCGCCGTGAGCTTAAGCGATCGTTAAAATATTTGAATAGAGCGTTTCAATTGGAACCACTGGAGCCGATGATTGCGTGTCAATTGTCGATTGTCTATACAGAGCTTGGCGAGTTCAAGCGTGCAAATGAATTGCTTCAAGAAATCATTAAGAACCTGGATCCCCATATGACGGAATGCCATTACTTTTTAGCAAATAATTATGCACATTTAGGGTTGTTCAAGGAAGCATACGATCATGTGAACATGTATCTTGACAAAGATGAACATGGCGAGTTTGTTGAGGATGCCGAGGATCTGCTTGAATTGCTGGAACTGGATTCCGACCTGACTGTTGAAGATTTATATGAACATGATGACTTGATCATGCAGCAGGAAAAAGCAAAAGACTTATTGGAATCCGGCCATTTTCAAAAAGCCGTTGAAACGTTGAAGAAAGTAATAGAGGAGTATCCGGAATTCTGGTCGGCTTATAATAATCTTGCACTTGCCTATTTCTACCTGGGTGAAGTGGATCAAGCCTCTGCCACTCTTGAAGAAGTGCTGGAGAAGAATCCGGGTAATCTTCATGCCCTTTGCAACACGGCTGTTTTTTATTTTTACCAAAAAAGAAATGAAGAACTGGAAGAACTGATCACGGGTCTTGAAAAGGTTCGTCCGTTATTGCATGAACACCGTTTCAAGCTTGGGGCGACATTCGCATTGATCGGTTACTCAAAGAAAGCATACGAATGGCTGAAGTCACTGCAGAAAATCGGCTTTGAAGGAGATGCCAGCTATTATTACTGGCTGTCACACTCTGCGTATGAAACCGGCCACGAGCAGACGGCGCGCAATGCCTGGAAAAAGGTGATTGACCTTAATCCCGAGAAAGAGGGAAGTGCGCCTTGGGATGACAATCAGACTGCAGGATTCGAGAATCACGTCACGTCGATATTAAAAAAAATGCAGAGTGAATATACGGAAGAAAAACTGTTCGGACTTTTCCTCACTTCCGTTTCGGAGCATCAGAAATCAGTGTTGACTCATGCTGATTTTTGTGAGGTGGAGGAGCTTTCGATCGTC
>NZ_JABMCR010000490.1 GCF_013179555.1 Bacillus haikouensis | reverse complement strand
ACCTGCTTCTACAGCCCTTGTATCATTGCCTGTTGCCAGGACGACTGCACTGATTCCATTCATGATCCCTTTGTTGTGGGTAGCTGCGCGATAAGGATCCTGAGAAGCGAATGTTGAAGCCATGATAATGGCATCCACTACCTGTTCTCCATTTAAATCTTCCTTTTTTACCGTGCACCTGGATCTGGCTAATCGTTTATCTGCAAGATTCGAAATAATCTTTAAGAGTACATTCCCCCCCGTTAGTGATTCCAGGAGCGGAGCAATACTTTCTGCCATCGTATTAACAGCATTTGCCCCCATGGCGTCCAAAGTATTAACAATTAAATGGACGATCAGCATGGGATGTTGAAGCCCAAAGACTCTCACTTCTAAATCTATTGGGCCCCCGCCCAATTGTTCCAAGGTTGGATCTTGCTTTCGTGCCAGTTCGAGTATCTCTTCTTTATTTTCAAGGATCTTCATTTTCGCACCGTGTAGATCTGCAATCCCTACCAACTGGATTTGGGAAAACATAATGGAACCGGTGGTAGTTGCTTTGAATCCGCCGGATGGGCGCGCCAACTTTGCAGCGTGACTGGCTGCGGCTACAACGGACGATTCCTCCGTCGCCATCGGAATGAATAAATCCCTTTTATTTACTGTAAAATTCACTGCAAGCCCTAAGGGAATTTCAAGTGTTCCAATCGAATTCTCTATTAATTGGTCTGTCAATGCCTCACCTAACCCACCGTAATTCTGATACAGATGGATTTCCTCTGATGTTAAACCTTCTACTCTCTCCAGCAGAATATCTTGCCTTTTTTTCATTGACCGCTGATAAAATTTACTTATTTCTGATGTCAACTTTAACCCCTCCTTACCTTCAACCATGCAAGTAGTATGCCAACTTTGATAAAGTTAGTAGCAGCAGCAAAATAGATTAATTATTCAGATATTTTGTTTCGTTACGAAACGAAATGAAAGCGTTATATTGTTTCTAATCGATACAGTCGTTTCTAAAGGAAACATCACTTCATCTTGTATTCCTTTAATTTTTTATAAAATTTCTTTCTGCTCATTCCCAATAACTCCATTGCTTCTGTACGGTGTCCCTGCGTTTGTTCCAGCGCTTCTTCAATCGCTGATCTTTCTATCTCGCTCCATCGCTTATAAAGGAAAATAAAATCTTCTTCTGCGGCACTATCAGTCTCGTTCGGTTGATACAAATATTCGGGTAAGTTTTCTTGATTTATACGTCCGCTTTTTTCAGCCATGATCACAGCATGCTCAATCACATTCTTTAATTCTCGTATATTTCCTGGCCAGTGATAATGTGCCAATAAAGTTTGTACTTCGGCTGTAAAGGATAATTGCTTATTTTGGATCCGACTAAATTCTTTTAGAAAATGGACGGCTAATGGCATAATATCCATTTTTCTGTTTCTTAATGGAGGAAGTTCGATCGGAAATACGTTAAGTCGAAAGTATAAATCTTCTCTAAACCTGCCTTCTTCTACCCTTTTTTTCAAATCAGCATTTGTTGCAGCGATGATTCGGACATTAATTTTTATTGGGTGGATTCCCCCTACCCGTTCTACTGTTCGTTCTTGAATCACCCTTAATAACTTCACCTGCAGGTTTAAAGGCATTTCCCCAATCTCATCTAAAAAGATGGTTCCTCCATTCGCTAGTTCGAATTTACCTGCCTTGCCCCCTTTTCTTGAGCCAGTAAAGGACCCCTCTTCAAAACCAAAAAACTCACTTTCCAGTAAAGCTTCGGGGATAGCAGCACAATTCACTTTAATA
>NZ_JABMCR010000049.1 GCF_013179555.1 Bacillus haikouensis | reverse complement strand
ATACCGCAAAGAAAAACAGTGTGAAGTAAAGCAGGTAATAGTGAATATTCCAGGCGATACGGTATCTCTTCCAGGTACTGAACGTGACCAGCACAAAGAACATCAATAACTCATATCCGTAAAATATCCATTCATTTCTTGCATCGCCGGCAAAGATGAATGGGAATAAATACGCACCGACCCCGATTAAACATAGAATGAGCTGAGAGCCATGTCTATGCGAAACCCACAGTCCTGTTGAAATGATTGCCAATAACAATAAGTTCGTTACGATACCTGGGATGAAACCGTACAAAATATTGGCAGAGAAAAGGGTAATGATAGCCAGGACAATACTGCCCGATAACAGGGTGATGCCAAGCTTCCGCTGATCTTTGATGTATCTTTCGCCGAGAAAGAACATCAGGATACTGACGACTGCCCCGGTCAATACCCTGAATCCCGGCGCCAGCCACCCGTTTTGCGATGCAGCCATGAACCCCCATACACTCCCGATCAGCAGCACAAACAGGAACACTTTCGGCAGCCAGCGCTCCACAGAGAAATCAAAGGCTTCTTTTGGTATTTGTTCAACCGATTGATCCGTCGGTTGTTCTGTCTGTGAAACGACCTGCGGCTTCTTGGCTTGCGGCTTTTCTTGATGAACGTCCGGGGGCACATCATTCGATGCGTGCTTTGCCTTCATTAGCTGGATTTTCACGGAATTCAATTCTCTTTCCAGTGAATCGATGCGCTTTTCCAGCCTTTCAAACTCTTCCCTTTCCATATTCCCACCTCCTTACTGTTATTTATACAGTACCACTTGATTATTTTCCTTTCTTTTTCAGATATTTTTCGAGTTTGTTTTTATGGGTGATCGTTTTTAGATCGGCTTTGGTTGATTTTGAACACACAGGAAATTAAAAAGCGTGATTGCGAATTATACCAGCGTGGGTGTTTGGAGTATTTTATGGGCCGCGAATTAATGGACGAGATCCAGGATATAGAGGCGAGCTGCCGAACACACGACAAAATTCGGCATTATAACAGCCCCTGACAAGAATAGCATCTTATCATACATACAAAAATGTACCCTGCAGGCAGACTATTGTCTACTCTACAGGGTACATTTTAATCAGCAAGCAGCTCTTTGACATTAAGCCAACCGCTTAAAATTCTGTCCTAATATTTCATTCATCGTGTGAACCGTGATAAACGCACGGTTATCAATTTGCGTGATGAATCCTCTCAATTTAGAAAAATCTTTACGGCCGAGAATCGTCGTGATCACTTCTTTCTCATCAGAAGTGAAGGCCCCTTTTGCAGTGTGAATCGTTGCACCTTTACCAAGTTCGTGAACGATGAACGATTTGATTTCATCGCTGTATTTGCTGATAATCACGATTTCCTTGTTTGAATTGAATTGCTGCAGGGTATAGTCGATTACGAGCCCATTCAAAATAACACCGAAAAACGCGTACATACCAACCTGAGGGCCAAACAGAATGGCAGATGATAGTGCAATGGACAGATCGGCCAGCAAGACTCCCCTGCCAACTTCTATATTGAAAAATTTATTAAAAATCAATGCAAGGATATCAGTTCCGCCTGTTGATGCCTGCTGATGGAACACGATTGCCATGCCGGTTGCGGCGATACATTGACCAATGATCAGCTGAATCAGAATGTCGTCACTTAGCGGCTGACTCATCGGCGCTACAATTTCCAGGAGCCATACATAGAATGATAGTGCAAAGCTTGCATAGATTGTTTTTGCGCCGAAATTGAATCCAAGAAAAATAACGCCGACAATAAACAACAGGATATTAATGATTATCATGAACAGCCCGAGTGACAATCCCGGAAACAAGTCGTTCATGATAATCGACAATCCACTGACTCCCCCTGTCGCTAACTTATTAGGCGATAAGAAAAAGTGCACATTGACTGAAACAAGGAATGCACCCAGATTCATCATTAAGAAGGAAAATATTCTTTGTCGCATCACCGCAACCTCCTTTATTTTTAAAATATATTGGTTTTCCGTAAATAATGGAACAACGGGATTATAAAGCCCACGAACACCCTTTGTAAAGGGAATACGGACAAAAAAATAAGGTTTAATAATTGTGACAATTGCAAAGGTTTGCATATGCTTTCCCTATAGGGTGCAGCTTTTATTTCATACATGGGTTCCATTCCACACTGGACGCTCGGCTTCTCATAACAGCATTATTAAAAATAACCGAAAAAAGACCCTCTTCCCAAGAAGAGAGCCCATTTTTCAATCTATATGGTGTTTTGATATACATGCTTTTTGACATGCATCTGCGGAATGGCGATCCCGATTAGAATGAGGATCATCCCCGCCATCTGCACAGCAGTAACATGCTCGTGCAGAATCATCATCGCCGACACAATGGCTGCAGGCAATTCTGCAGCACCGAGAATTGTCGTGATGCTCGAATCAAGATGAGGCGAACCGATCGCCAGAAATACGACCGGAAAGATCGTTCCAACGATTGCCACCACCAATCCGAATTCACCCATCTCAATCAACCTCCCAGGCTCTCTTATAAAAGAAGGCTGAAACGCCAAAAACACAACCAATAATCCCCCAGCCGTGATCAGCAGACTCTTTTGGATAGTCGGTACTTCTCTTGCTACTTTTCCGCTCAGGAATAGAAAGAGGGCAAATGTGAAAGCTGCAGCTAATCCATACAGGATCCCGGCGATATTCTCAAACCAGCTGAAACTGCCAGCTGAAACCACTCCCCCGGCAAGCAGCGTCCCCATCCAAAGGAACACAACTGATACAAGTTTTTTGTTGGATGGCCATTTCTTCAAGTAGATGGCTTCAATTAAAAGCCCGATCCATGTAAATTGAAACAGCATGACTACGGCAATCGTCGCTGGTACCATGCTCAAGCTCATACCATAAAAGACCCCCGTCATGGCCAGCAATAGCCCGATTCCAAGCAGAGAGAACACCTGCATCAGCGACACCTTCACTTTTTTTGTAAAAAGAAAAGCCGCCAGAAGCATCAGCAGACCGAACAAATACTGAATGCCGGTTACCTCCGTGACTGTATAACCTTCCGCAAAACCAAGCTTCACCATGGAAGCATGGATGCCATAGCTGCTTGCACCTGTAAGTACACATAATGATGCGTTAATCGGTTTCATCCCGCTCCCTCCTTTTCTTCTATGTCTCAAGCAAGTATAATACCGCAGAGATTATTTCGGCAATAGAAATATTGACCCAGGAAAAAGAATGCCCTTCCTGTACTGCTTTAAAGCAGTGTGGAAAGGCATTCTTCCTTTTTATCGATTATCAATTTTCTCCGGATACAAATCATGATTCATCAAACGATGGTCTGCCATCGTTTCGTATTTCGTACCTGGCTTCCCGTAATTGCAATATGGGTCAATGGAGATTCCGCCGCGCGGAGTGAATTTGCCCCATACTTCAATGTAGCGGGGATCCATCAGCTCAATCAGATCATTCATGATTATATTCATGCAATCCTCATGGAAATCACCATGGTTACGGAAACTGAACAGATACAGCTTCAATGATTTACTTTCGACCATTTTTTGATCGGGGACGTAGCTGATATAAATGGCAGCGAAATCCGGCTGTCCCGTTTTGGGGCAAAGGCTGGTAAACTCAGGGCAGTTGAACTTTACGAAGTAATCGCGGTTCGGATGCTTGTTATCGAAGGCTTCAAGAATCTCCGGTGCATATTCGAACAAGTAGTTTGTTCCTTGATTTCCCAGCAAGGTAATATCTGTTAATTCTTCATCTTTTCTTCCTGACATATAAAAATCCTCCCTTTACTAGTACCCAGAAATCAAAGGAGGACATAGCATTAGCCTATGATATACGGAAACAATCAGTAATTTTGCAATTACTGTCATCGACTGTTACGCTTAATGGATGATGGTTTAAGAGATTTGTCCAGCCATCCCTTTCATAGAGGAACATAGTTTTTTTATAGAGGGTTAATGCTATGAACCTCTCTTAATAAATGTGAGCGTCAGATGATAGTACAGTCGTTATCATAAATAAGAATGAAGAGAAAGTCAACATTCAATCGGGAGCCGTTCCTTGAAGGTTATTCACTTTATATGTGGAAACTATTACATAGCTGCCTTTCCTTATTTTTTATAGGGGGTTTTTTAATGAAACAGCTTGTCCCCGATTTTACCAAGGCTATATTGAAGGGTGACGTGCACTCTGTAACGGAACTTTATACATCGTCGATTCAGTATGAAGCGGATTCGCTTACTTTTTATGAATCGGTTGTTAAACCCTCGATGTACCGTATTGGTGATCTTTGGGAAAAAAATCAAATCACGGTGGCAGATGAGCATTTGGCAACTGCGACCCTTAAATATTTACTTGCCCGTGTGTATACGCCGTACGAAGTGTCTGAACGCCATCCGAAAGGACTTTTGTTCTGCATCGAAGGTGAACAGCACAGTTTGGGACTGGAACTTGCGAACGAGATTTTTAAAGAACAACGTTGGAATACCCGGTACCTTGGAGCAAATGTTCCTGTAAAGGATGCAGTGACATTCGTCAGAGCTTGGAAGCCGCAGGTCGTTGCGATTTCGATCGGGATGACGACTGGTATGTCCCAGCTTAAGGAATGTCTGAATCAAATGGAAGAAGTGCATCCCGGAATCAGGATCATGGTTGGCGGCAGATTAATATCCCAATACAACCTGGACTTCTTGAATAGGGAGTCGATCACAACATTTCATGATTTAAAAGAGTTACACGATTATCTAGAAGAAAATGCGTCACAATTCCTTGCTCTTATCGAGGAAAAAATATCAAACTAACGTGTTCTGCCACCATTTTCCAGCTGTTACAAGGCAATGGTGTCCGTTAACCTTCAACAAGGAGGGATACTGTGGAAAACCTGGATTACTGCCCGATCCCCTATCTTGTATTAGATAGGAACCTGAATGTCCTGGATGCATCTGAATCAGGATATTCAATTGTGCAGCGGGGAGAGAGTTTCTTTTCGATTCTTGAAGAAGAAAGTTCTCCGAAGTTCGCACGCGTCATCAACAAAGAGTTATCCGGCAAGATGGAAGTGAACCTGAAGAAAGGGTCTTCCTTTGAACTTGTTGATTTATTCTATCAATTCTCAGACATTCAGCAGCGGTTTCATATGGCCGTCATTTCAAAAGACAACGAGTACCTGAAAGTTTCCCGGCAGATGAACGGTCTGTTCAACCGCCTGGGGGAATCAAATATCATAAGAAAAGACACCAATCACAGAGAAGTATTGGCCAGTGTCTCTTCCCTCTATATGAAACTCTCCAATACAAGTGAGTGGAATAGGGAAGAAGTCATGGATAAGGTGAAAGAAATTGAAATTCTCCTGATGAAGAATGTACAATAGAATAGTACATCCTATAAGAGTGGGGAGAATCGAATATGACTTTACTTGGAAATTTACTTGAGTACAATCAGAAATTTGTAGAAGAAAAATCTTATGAAGAGTATAGAACGACGAAGTTCCCGGATAAGCGCATCGTCATCTTGACGTGTATGGATACCCGTTTGGTCGAGCTTCTTCCTAAATCGATGAATATGAGAAACGGTGACGTTAAAATCGTCAAAAATGCAGGAGCTGTAGTCGCCCATCCATATGGAAGCATCATGCGCAGCCTCTTGGTGGCAGTATATGAGCTTCAAGCGGATGAAGTATTGGTGATCGGCCACCATGATTGCGGCATGAGCGCAATCAACAGCGAGCAGATCATCGGGAAAATGAAAGACCGCGGCATTGACGAAGATACCTTCAATACCCTGAATTATTCGGGAATTGATCTTCACGAATGGCTGAAAGGCTTTAGTTCCGTACAGGAAAGCGTTGCCCACAGTGTGGAAATGATCAAACATCATCCGCTCATGGATCAGAACATCCCTGTACACGGTTTAGTCATTTCGCCTGAAACAGGAAAACTTGACCTGGTTGTCGACGGGTATGAATGAATAAAAAGACGTGACCTTTAGTAACCGAAGGTCACGTCTTTTTTTGCCGGTTGGAAAATCCATGCAACTCCCTCAAGATCGGCATCTTCTCCATTTCGTCCTCGCTGACGTGGGCCCACTCGATTCCTTCAGGCTTATCGTACGGTGTATGTGTCTTCACTCCGCCTTTTTCTGTGAAGATCCAGTCAACCGCCAGGTCATAGGAATTCCTGGGAATATCGTCTTCCACGAGCTGTTCACTGTTGATTGTCGTGATGACGGGAACGGGTGGGTTGCCTATTTCACGAAGGATCGCATATTCCCTGTCGGCATAACCCTCTCCCTTTCCAAGTCTTCTTCCATCACTGTGAATCGCTACCGATCCCACGACAATCAGATCGATTGGAGGAATTTCTGTAAGGGGCACCACTTTTCCGTATGAGTTCATGTGCTTGATGCTCGCTGCTTTTCGTTCTTCCCCTCCAGGAACCCACTCAGGTTTAATCATTACAAACCCATCCTTCAACCGCGGGGTCGGAATGAGGAGGATCTTCTTATCCTTCAGTACAGCCGTTCTGAGAGGCAGCTGCGGTGCGTCCGGATTTACTTTGATGACTTTCGCTTCTTTATAAAAATCCATTTCCTGCACATGTTTTGCTGCCGCTTCCGCTCCTTTGACATTCGGAATCCTGTTGATCAGCGGAAATGGAAAACGTCCCAGTTTCTTTTCTGTCAGGGCATTCCATACTTTATGCCTGATTTCATCCTTTGTTTTCATTGGTATCCTCCTC
The DNA here is from genome assembly GCF_013179555.1 of Bacillus haikouensis. GTDB lineage: Bacteria > Bacillota > Bacilli > Bacillales > Bacillaceae_B > Rossellomorea > Rossellomorea haikouensis_A. Next base: position 13,528 of record NZ_JABMCR010000049.1, on the reverse strand, counting down.
ATGACTCATTATACAAAATTCCGCTATCATTCTTACCCTTTTAATGGAAAAGTAAAACCGCACAATATCTGTGCGGTTTCATTTGTCGTCTGCATGCTTTTTCATTTTTTTCAATAAAACCTGTGAATCGTCCGCGGCAATAAATTCACCGTCCACCAGTGCATAAGGAGACAGCTTGCATTCCTTGCATCTGCTCTGGCATTCATATTCCTTATATGTGATGTTCTTCTTACGCAAAAATTGATCATAGCCGGCCATATTCTCTTCTGTTAAAAAGCGGTCAAGGTTCTTTTCGCAAAATTCGATTGTGACATTCTTTCGTTTCGAGAAAAGCTGATTGATAAATTTCATTGGTCAGTCACCCTACTTATCATTCTCCTATTGCGTCGGAAAAGACCGCTGGATGTACCGGTCAAGGATCAGGTTGCCAAAAGGAATGAACGCTACCGCGAGGGCACTGATCACCCATACGAAGGACCACCTGATTTTAAATGTCGTATAACCGATAACCAGTACATAGACAACGAAAAAGAAACCGTGCAGTGAGCCGACAACCGTAACGGCTTCAGCGAACCCAGCCATATACTTAAGCGGCATGGCAATGAATAACAGGACCAATAAAGATGCCCCTTCTATAAATCCGCTCAACCGGAAACGCCCAATAGCTGTTTTAAGCATAAATGAATACCTCTCTCTTCCAATCTGTTTGAATACGTCCATTATACCATTGAAAGGACGAGACATATATCAGTAAGCATCAAATAAAATCAATTCTGCGTGTTCCGCCGCTGCACATTCAATGGCATTTCCTTCAATGTATAAAAGTCTTACAGGAAAGACCATTACTGGACAGAGTTCATATCCACTTCATTCTCGATGCACATTTTTCTTTACCACATTTAAAACGGGTCTGCAGTTTCATATAGTGATAGAATATCATTGCATCTCTCCCCTCTCTTGTGTTGAAGTCCACATACGGCTTCAGCTGAGAAAGGAATTCCCGGTCACATTGACAGTCGGGACCGTATCTTTTATAGCACAGATCGTGCTCCATGCATGCCGCGTCCACTTCGTTTATTGGCTCACCCGGTCCGCTGCATCCGGGACCGCACCATTTGTATTCAGGAAAAATGCAAAACCCGGGTCTGGATCTCTTTCTCATATTCTCCCTCCTTCCTTTCTTTGAACACACCCATTACGTTTTATTTCTTACATAAAGGGAAATACATTCAGTGTATGAAACAGAATTGATGACTATATTGTATGCATGTCTACCCGGTAAGGTTATCCAGTCGCCCTGCCAACAAGACTGCACATAAGGAGGAATGAATTATGGCAACATTTCAACTGAAAGATACTATACCTGATTTCACACTCCCGACAGTCGCCGGGGAGAAATTTTCATTCAAAGAGCACCAGGAAAAACATAAGAGCTGGCATCTCATCGTTTTCTTCAGGGGAGCCTGGTGTCCGGTATGCCAGGAAGAACTACGCGAATTTCAAGCCAACAAAGAGAAATTCGAAGAGCAGGATGTCCATTTACTGGCCATTGCGAATGATGAACTCGAAGATTTGCAGGAATACGCAAATCAAGAAAACATCACATTCCCGATCATGGCAGACAAAGAGCTGAAAGCCATAAAAGACTTTGATGTCTATTATCACGGGGAGGATGCCCCGTATGAAGACCACGGAAAGCACAGCGAGCCTGCCTACTTCCTCGTGAATGAAAAAGGCGAATTGATGTATCAGCAGCAGCAGACAGGTCCATTCGGACGCCCGCACCCGGAGGAACTGCTCAGACTCGTAAAATATATTAAGAAAAACATAAAATAAATTTCTTACCAAAAGCCGGTTTGATAAGATTCAAACCGGCTTATTCACATGGATGCGAATCCTTTGCCGCCACTTGCATCTTTGTGATAAATTTCTATTAATACCAGCTATTCAAAAGGAGGAACCATCATGCTCCCACAAACACAGAAACAAATTCAACTGATTTCACGACCCGAGGGAATGCCAACTGATAATGATTTCCTTTATAAAGAAATCAACGTTCCACAGCCTGCAGGAGGCGAGGTTCTCATCAAAACATTATTCCTTTCCGTCGATCCGTACATGCGTGGAAGAATGACAGATGCCAAATCCTATGTAGAGCCTTTCACTTTAAACGAAGCCTTATCCGGAGGTGTGGTAGGGGAAGTTGTGGAATCAAAATCTGAACATTTCACGAAAGGCGACTTCATTGTGGGTATGCTTCCATGGCAGGAATACTCGCTTGCGAATGAGAAAGAAGTCCGTATCATCAACCCTGACGCTGCACCACTCTCCACTCATCTAAGTGTCCTTGGATTAACGGGGCTGACAGCATACTTCGGTCTTCTCGATATCGGCCAGCCGAAAGACGGAGAAACCGTTGTAGTATCGGGAGCTGCCGGAGCGGTTGGTTCGGTCGTCGGCCAGATCGCCAAAATCAAAGGAGCACGTGTCATCGGGATTGCAGGTTCCGATCAAAAAGTCCAATATCTGAAAGACACCCTGAAATTTGATGAAGCCATCAACTATAAAACAACCGACAATCTGTATGCATCCTTAAAGGAAGCATGTCCAGACGGAATTGATGTCTATTTCGAAAACGTCGGGGGTGAAATCGGCGATGCTGCCATCAGTCTGCTGAACAAACATGGACGGGTTCCAGTTTGCGGTGCGATTTCCTCCTACAATAAAACAGACAGGGACCTGGGACCCCGTGTCCAAACAAACCTGATCAAATCGAGCGCACTCATGAAAGGCTTTGTTGTCAACGACTACAGCGACCGCTTCAAAGAGGGAGCGACCCAGCTTGGTCAGTGGCTTGCGGAAGGAAAACTGCAATATGAAGAAACCATCACTGAAGGCTTCGACAATGTGACAGACGCTTTCCTGGGACTGTTCAAAGGGCAGAACCTCGGTAAACAGCTTGTCAAAGTGGCAGAGCCGTCCACATAAATCGAAAGTAAGATGGACCAATAGTTTGCTATTGGTCCATCTTTTTTTACGGCACATTCTATGTTTTCTCATGTCTCTCGAAGGGAAATGAAAGGATAAGCAATCCATCAAGGAGGAATGAACGTGAGGAACTATCAGTTATATATCAATGGTGAATTTACAGATGGTTCATCCGAAGGTACCATCGACGTCATCAACCCGGCTACGGAAGAAATCATTTCCACCATCCGGAAAGCTGTGGAAGAGGATGTGAAGACAGCTGTAGATGCAGCCCACCAGGCTTTTCTTACTTGGGAAAAGGTCCCTTCTAAAGAAAGAGCCTCTTATTTATATAAAATTGCGGATAAACTGGAAGTAAATAGAGATCGTTTTGTCCGGATGCTGACAGAGGAAAACGGGAAGACCATTGAAGCATCAGAGGGAGAAATCGATCTTGCCATTGAGTACTTCCGCTACATGGCAGGCTGGGCGCTCAGATATGAGGGAGAGATCCTTGAAAGCGAACGCTCAAATGAGAACATCCTCTTGTACAAAAAACCTATCGGTGTCGTGGGAGGAATCGTTCCATGGAACTTCCCTATGTTCATCATGGCCAGAAAGCTTGCGCCCGCCATCGTAACAGGCTGCACGATCGTGTTGAAGCCCAGCCAGCATACCCCGAATACAGCGTGCGAGTTTGCAAAAATCATAGACGAAGTGGAACTCCCAAAAGGGGTCTTTAATCTTGTGACGGGGAAAGGCTCTGAAATCGGGGATCCTTTATCCGGCCATCCAAAAGTACGCATGGTCTCCATGACGGGCAGCTACCCGGCCGGTTCAAAGGTGATGGAAGCCGCTTCAAAATCCATCACCAAAGTAAACTTAGAGCTCGGCGGCAAAGCGCCTGCCATTGTGACAAAGCATGCGGACATTGAGCTTGCCATCGAAAAAATCAAAACCTCGAGAATCACAAATTCAGGACAGGCTTGTACGAATGCGGAAAGAGTGTACGTCCATGAAAGCGTGGCAGAAGAATTCATTAGTAAGATCACGGAAGCATTCAAGAATACGAGGGTGGGAGATCCCACTGACCGCGACAATGAATTAGGTCCGCTTGTGAATAAAGACCGCCTGGATACCGTCACTGACATGGTCAATAATGCCGTTCGGAACGGGGCCGAAATTCTCACAGGTGGAAAACCGCTCGACGCTGAACAAGGATTTTACTACGAGCCCACCATCCTCGTGAACGTCAAGCAGAACATGGAAATCGTTCAGGAAGAGATCTTCGGACCTGTCCTCCCGATCATGACGTATAAACACTTTGATGAAGTGATTGAGCTTGCCAACGATACGGAGTATGGCCTCTCCTCTTCCATCTTCAGTGAAAACCTGAACGAAATCATGCGTGCTGCCAATGAACTGCACTATGGTGAAACCTTCGTCAACCGGGAAAACTTCGAAGCCATCAACGGCTTCCACGCTGGTCGAGCCCAATCGGGCATCGGCGGGGCAGACGGCAAGCACGGTCTCAATGAATATTTGGAAACACACGTTGTGTACCTCGAGTATAAGGAGGATTATAGCGGATAACCCGCCTTATCCATTCGAAAGGGGCCCGTTTTTCATTGCTTAATCGCGGCAGGAGACGGGCCTCTATATGTTCAATTTCCTCCATATAAAAAAGCCCCATCATCAGACAGAACTTTTTAAACCGTTCGATTTAGTTAGGATACGATAAAGAAATTTGCCATGGCAATCAGGAGAAGGATAACGACGATACCGGAGCTCATCCACAGGATATCACTAAAGTCCATTTTCATTTCTGTTACTTTTTCATTTTTTAACATGCAAGCTCACTCCCTTTATGATTCTCTATGAATCCAATAACTTTAAACTCTGATCGATCAAATTTAGTATTGGTTGTTGCTGAGCAATGGGAACATGTTATCATTTTTACATTCATCTGAGTTCGAAACTTAGTTTCACAGTGACCGCATTCCAATATATGTAAATCCCTGTCATTCCCTTTGCGATCAAATTGAATGCGTTCTCTGCCTCGATTAATGTAGCTCAATTTATCTCTCTCCCGTCAAGTTTGATTTAGTACTTATATACCCGGCGAGCTGTCTGTAAAACACTTTTAATCTTTTTTTCTATAAATAATCAGTCTTTAAGCACATTTCACAGGGAGTTTGTCTTATAAACGGAAACTTTTTCATATAATAGTAGTCATTATGTTACAATTTTTAAAGTATACAGATAAGGGGGAATTTCATGAGCCTTCCAGCAGGATTTTGGATAAGGGTTGGAGCGAATATAATGGATTGGCTAATCATCAATCTTCCATTGATCATCATTGCCGGGCTGATAACAGGTGAATTTTCCGATGAAAATTACTTTGTTTCATTAATCACCTTTCTTTACGTACTGATCACTCCAGTTCTTTGGAAAGGGTATGTAGTAGGTAAACGGCTTGCCGGGATCAGGATTGTAAAAAAGGACGGCAGCAATGTTCATATCGGGAATATGCTGATGAGAAATATCGCAGCTGGAATCTTCTATGCTCTCACATTGGGAACCGGTCTCATCGTCAGCGCATTCATGGTCGGTCTACGCGAGGACAAACGGGCGATTCATGATTTTATCGCGGGAACGTATGTGACCCATTCAAAACCCGATTGAGCTGGAGACTGTCCGCTGATTTTATAATAACGACCAGCCAAACTTCATGGCTGGTCGTTTTTATATCATAATCTCTTTTCCATATAGTGCTGTCGTTCCCCCTTAGGGAAGTTCTCAAGTACCCCAAACTCACGATAGCCCAGCTTCTTGTAAAAATCCGGCGCCTGGAAGCTGAAAGTATCAAGGACTACCAGATAACAGCCTTTTCCCTTGGCGTAGTCTTCCATCCTTTCAATCAACTGGACACCATATCCTTCTTTTCGATATCTCTCATGAACCCAGAGATAATCTACATGAAGATGATGCCAGAATGTCTCGCCGACAATGCCTCCGACAATCTCATCCTTCTCATCCCTGACCACAAAGCTGACCTTCTCCAATGGAGTCTTCACATCTTCTTCAATGGATTTCATATTGTGCTCGATCAATTTTTTTCTTATGTAGTCACTGTCTGCCTGGACCCATTGCTGCGTGATTTTCATAACCCTTTTCCTCCTCCCCGTATTATCCCAGTTTACCAAAAATAAAACAAAATTACGTTTAATGGAGGTGAAACACGTTTATAGAATAATATAGGAAAAATTGCATTACTAAAGGAGGAGTACCATGTCTTTTCAAAAAACGATAGATAAGCTTGAAAACGTATTTTTACAGAAACCCGATAAACTATTGACAATCTATTTGAACACCGACCGCAGTGATCCTGATCAGCAGGGCGGAGAATGGAAAATCGCGCTTAAGAATGGGTTCAACCGCTTGGAGGAGTATTTAGAAAGTGCTCCTGAAGAACGCGAGAGACTACTGGCGATTCGCCCAAAAGTGGAAGACTATATCTTGAGTCAGGAAAGAGAGCTGCCGCGCAGCTTCATCATATTCGCTTCAGCCGACAGCGGCATCTGGGAGACATTCGAGGTACAAATTCCTGTGGAAACGAACTTCTATTGGGAAGAGAGACCAAATCTCGATCAGTTGAAATCACTGCATGACCAATACCCCTACACTGGACTCGTCCTCCTGCAGCAGAACCAGATCAAGATTCTCACCACTGCTTTCGGAGACCTTCAAACGAGTGAGTCCATGGTATTTGATCTGGACACGGAAGACTGGCGCCGAAACGAAGGGCCGCATCATGCTGATGTCAGCATGGGCAGCGGAGGAGGTAAAGCCAGCCAGCAGGATGAGTATGACGAACGGCTCAAAGCCAACCAGCAGCGCTGGTGGAAGAGCCTTGGAAGTATTCTTGATAAAAAAGCGGCCGATGAAAATTGGGAAAAAATCATTCTCGTCGGCGACAAAGAAGAAGCGGCGGTACTCTCTGAAAATATGAATAAAGACATTCACGATACGATTCAGAAGAATCTTTTAAATGAAAATGAGCATAAGGTGATCGAGAAGCTGCTTGCATAATCAAGACCCCCCGGCGCACTTATAAGCCCGGGGGATCTTTATGTACCGCCCTTCATGATTCTTACAAGCACCACCTGCCCACCCCTGCATACTCTATAAGCAGGAGGTGTGTGCCGTGCTTTCACGTATAAAATGGTTGTCCTTTTCAATTGAATTATTTCTCGCGGTCCCGGTGTTTGGAAATATTGCTGGTGACGCAATTCCGTTTCTCCTTTGTTTAGTGGCGGTCTGGCATGCCGGCGTATTGATTGTTTCACGGTCAGAAGACCAGCCGATTCTCGGAAGTGTCCTCGGAATCATTGCTTCCTTCCTGAACTTCTTCCCTGTGATCCGGTTGATTGCTCATGCGATTACTGCAATTGTACTCATCTTTGAAATCCAGAAGGCTCCCGGGATGGAATAGAGACCTGTTTCGGCCTTTAAACCGACGACAACCGGGAAAAGGATGCTTCGTCCCCCTGAAGCATCCTTCTTATTACATCCCTTGTATTTCAAAAGTACCATGCTTACCGTGACCATTTTTCAGCGTTCATTACCTCGTTTAAAATTCCCCGTAATCTTCGCCATGACCAATTGCAATTCCTTTTCATTTTCTGCAGCATTCACTCTCTTCAAAAAGATATCGGCTTCCTTTCCTTTCAGGATCTTTACCTGCTTGCTTTCATAATCAATAAATACCGTATTCGTTTTCGTAACTCGATACCTAAAAGGAGCCGCATCCAATCGATTTCTTTTATCGATGTTTCCCATACTCACAATCCCTTCTGAAATCCGCTCTATACATATTGTTCAACATTTTTAGAACTTTCCCTTTAATCGGGATGTACGTATGATCAAGTAATTCGCATCACGCGCGTTTCGTTCATTGAGATCGTATTTGTTTCATAGCCAGCTAAAATTATATTTTTAAGGAAATTTCGCTAATGATCGGGAAGTGAACGGATTAGATATACAGGAGTTTCGTGTTAACCAACAAAAAAACCCAAAAGCATCAGCTCCCGGGTCATCATTTCACCAAATGATGTTTAAATGCGTAGATTACAGCCTGCGTCCGGTCCTGTACGCCAAGCTTGGAAAGAATGTTACTTACATGGGTCTTCACCGTCTTCAGGGCGATGAACAGTTCATCAGCGATTTCCTGATTGGTCTTCCCCTGAGTCATGAGGAGGAGGATTTCGAGTTCACGGTTGGTCAGTTCTTCATGCGGCTCGGTAACGGTACGCTGCCTCATGCGTGTCATCATTTTGCCTGTGACTTCAGGTTCCAGGATTGATTGGCCGTGGTATGTTTTGCGAACGGCATCAGCGATCTCGCTCGCCTTTGAGGTTTTCAGCATGTAGCTGACAGCCCCCGCTTCGAGTGCCGGGTATACCTTGTCGTCATCCAGAAAGCTTGTGACGATGATGATTTTCGCTTCCGGCCACTCTTCGATGATCGCCTTCGTCGCCTGGATACCGTCCATTTCTTTCATCACAAGGTCCATCAGAATGATATCCGGACGCAGCTCAAGTGCAAGCTTCGCACCTTCTTTTCCGTCTGACGCCTCACCGACCACTTCGATATCGGATTGTGCTGACAAGTATGAGGAGACACCGATCCGGACCATTTCGTGATCATCTACAAATACGACTTTAATCATTTTCTTCACCTTCATTCTCTACAACCGGCACCTTCACCTCAAGGCGGGTGCCTTTATTGGGGATACTGATAATCTTGCAAGTGCCGCCGATTTCGATGGCTCTTTCCCTCATATTCTGGAGTCCGTATGAACTCGTCGCCTTCGATTCGTTGACATCGAATCCCTGACCATCGTCCACTACACGCAAAATAATGATGGATTCCCTTTTGATCAGCAGCACTTCAAGTGAGGAAGCTTTGGCATGTCTCAGTGTGTTCGAAACAGATTCCTGAAGAATTCTGAACAGATGGTCTTCAATCCCTTTATCGAGCTCCATGTCTTCAATTTTCCATTGAATTTCAAGTGGAACCTTTTGTGATAATTCGACCAGAAGCTCCTTCATCCCTTCCTGAAGATTCTTCCCTTTTAGCGCAACCGGACGCAGATGGAGAAGAAGTGCCCTCATTTCAAGTTGTGACTGGTGGATCATCTGCTCTACCATCTTGAGTTGTTTCTCTTCCTGCGGTGTCCTTGACGATGATGGGGTCTCGGCGATGGCTGACATGAGCATGGACGCGGCGAACAGCTGCTGGCTGACAGAATCGTGAAGCTCCCTGGCTAGACGGTTGCGCTCCTCGGAAACGATTTCCTGTATCCGCTTTTCCATTTCTTCCGCTTTTTCATTTGCGAGCTTTTGTGAATACCTTGCCTGATCTGCCAGATGTTTCCCTAATGCGTCAACCTTTTTCCAAATGTGCTGAAGCTCTGTAATCGATGTTTCTGAAGGTATGAACGTCCTGCCCTGTTCCACATGCAGGAGGGCATCTTCAATTTCACGGAGCTGCTTTTTATGGACCCACCCGGACCGCAGACCGAAGACAAGTCCAATAAGCATACTGACGAGAAGAATGAATCCGATTCCAGGTATATCCATTACTTCAACTTCCCATAACAATGACCAGTCTTCGAGAGGATAGAGATAGAAGAATGACAGGGCTGCCGCAATTAAAATACTTAGTGAAAAGAGTAAACCGGCTGCAATCTGCTTCCCGACTGTACTCATATTCTCTTCACCTCTAAATCCCCAATCCAGAGGGATGTAACGATTTTCACCCGCTGGACGGCTGACTCGTAGCCTGGTGTTTGATAATAGAGGGATTGGTTGATCGCTTTTGGCTCCACACTTTCAAAAATCTCGATGGAACCGGCAAGCACAGAATGATGGACACTCACTTCCATATCGTACGGGACGAGGATCTCGACATTACCAAGAATATTCCTGATTGATACAACGGACGTCCCTTTAGGAAGGACCGTGTTGCCGATATCAATGACCGAATCACCGATGATTCCCTGTATGTTTATATCATCCCATTCGAATACGTCTTCCGGTGTCCGCTTTGTCCCGAACCATTCATTTTGAAGGGCTGACTTTTTCATGATCAGCGGTTCCTCTGATTGAGTGAACGTTTCCTTGATGGAAGGCGCTATATACTTAGGATGTTTTTTCGAATCGGCAAAGCGAACGATTATAAAAATTAAGATGGCAAACAACAAAAATTTGAAGGCCACTGTATTGAATATATTGATCCCCAGACTGATCAGTCCGAACCATAACAGAATCTTACCCGATTTCTTATGGATATTCTTTCGCCCGAAATAAATGGCGAATGCCGCAATTGAAAGAAAGAATAGAACCCCCCCGTCATAGAAAGAGACTTCCAATAGGATAAGTAATGTTCCGATCAAGATGATCCAGCTGATTCCGTCTGAGCGCAGTCGATTAAACAAGGGGGTTCCTCCTTTCATGTGTTATGTATCATCCGTATTCCCCTGACAGTACGAAAGAGGGTGAACCCTGGCCTCCGGGCTCACCTTTTTACTGTTATTAGAATACCATGTTTCAGGAAGTTATGGCTTCTGTTTCCTCTTTTTTCGTTTCTTTTTCTAATTTCGCAATTTTTGCGTCGATTGTGTTGCGGTAGTAAGAAGAATTGACGCCGTGCTCAAGTTGATCTAAGTACGTTTCAATTTCGTCAAATTTAGAGAAAGAAGCATTGTTGTAACCTGATGAAGATTCTAGGACGCTGTTCATTTTGTTATGCGCGCGTGCGATGTTTTCTCTTCCCATCAATTCCATTCGCTTGATATACATATCTTTCAGTTTATGCTTCATTTCTTCGTACTTTCTTTCCAAGTCGGAAAGTTCTTTCGATGCTCTTACCTTCAGGTCAGCAATACGTTCTGCACGCTCTTCATAGTATTTTTGTTCCTGAACGGCGAATTCATACAGTTCTGCTTCGTTAGCCTTCGACGCCACTTCCGCCTGGTATTGTCTCTTTTCAGCAAGTTTTGCTGCCTGTTGGTATTCTTTCGTGAATTCTTCTTTCAATAGATATTGTCTTTCCACTAGCTTCCTTACTTTTTCCACTTCCTGTTCACACTGTCTTAAATAGTGGTTCAGTACGGCGATCGGATTTTTCTTCTCTTTCTTATCTAATGCTTCGTGCAGGTCGGACATGACTGTATCTTTGATTCTTTGCAATAAGTTTGCCATTTCATTTCTCTCCTTCTATTTTCTTTTAGTTTTTCAATTGAGACCATTCTTTTTCAAAATTGGTGAATGGGTCATTGGATTTTTCTTCGACGATGATTTCGTCTTTCTTCCAGTTCTTATAGATGACGTAAATAATGTAAAGTGCCACTAAGCCGATGATCGCCGGGAAGTTGGAGATGGTGGCACTGAACGCCGCCAGACCGATCAAAGCCCAGATGATCTTTTTAAACGTGGAATCCGTTCTGATGAACTGTTTGAAACTGTAGTACATGATCAATACCGATAACGCAAGCCCTACAATCGGACCTAAATTGGCAATCAGCACGATTGCCGCGATCCCTCCCGCTAAAAGCAATCCGAATTTTTTCATTTGTTGTTGCCTCCTTTCTTCTTCATGTCTCTATCCTACCTATTTTCCTGTTTTTCCATAACGAACCCCCGCTTTATTTTCAACTAAGACCTGAGGCTTACAAAGGATAGGACTGAACAAGAAAAGCGCAGGGGCTTTGAATAGAGCCGGGTGGCATAAGGCGAAACGGCCACGAAGGCGTTCTTTGCCTTCTTGGTCGGTTTGACTTATGACATGGGGCTCTATGCCCCGGAGCTGGACAAGTAGAAAAGCGCAGGCGCCTCGATCAGCCCCGACAAGCGTTGGAGGGCCGGCCGGTGAAGTCGCTCTTTGACTTCACCTGTCGGACCGAAACGTCTCGAGGGGCTAGGCGCTGGAGCTGGACAAGTAGAAAAGCGGAGGGGCTTTGAATAGAGACGGGTGGTATAAGGCGAATCGGCCACGAAGGCGTTCTTTGCCTTCTTGGTCGGTTTGACTTATGACATGGGGCTCTAAGCCCCGGAGCTGGACAATTCTCGAGGTTTAAAAAAAGCCCGTCCCTCAATGCTTAAAGCACTGCTGGACGGGCCTTCGATTTAATTTGTCAGTTCCAGGAATTCGTCTGCGTCTGCTATACAGAGCTTGATGCCTTTTTCCCAGAAGGCTTCCTTGGTGATGTCTTCACCGAGGTGTTTCAGGGCAAGGTCTTCGACGTTCATGATGGCTGTGTCGCGAAGAAGGGCCATGTATTTTTCTTCATAGTTCTCACCGGACTCAAGTGCCTTCGCATAAATACTTAAGGAGAACAAGTAGCCAAAGGTGTACGGGAAGTTATAGAAAGGCACCCCCGTGATGTAAAAGTGAAGCTTGGATGCCCAGAAACGGGGATGGACTTCCCCAATCGAATCTGCAAATGCTTCTTTCTGTGCTTCCACCATCAGGTCATTCAGCTTATCGGCTGATACGATTCCTTTGCTGCGTTCTTCATAGAAACGGGTTTCGAACAGGAAGCGCGCATGGATGTTCATGAAGAATGCCACACTGCGCTGCAATTTATCTTCTACCAGAGCGATTTTTTCTTCCTTCGTCTTCGCTTCTTTCACCGCTGCATCCGCAACAATCATTTCTGCGAAGGTGGATGCCGTTTCCGCCACGTTCATGGCGTAATTGCGATTGAGTGTGTGCACTGGACGGAGTGCGAATGAGTGGAACGCATGACCTAATTCGTGAGCTAGTGTCGATACATTGGACATGCTGCCTGAATACGTCATGAAAATTCGCGACTCGTCACTCATCGGAAATGATGTGCAGAATCCTCCCGGACGTTTGCCGGCACGATCTTCTGCCTCGATCCATCTGCCTTCGAAAGCAAGCCGTGCAAACCCTGCCATTTCATCCCCAAAACGGGAGAATTGTTTTAAAATGAAGCGGGCTCCCTCGTCGTAAGACATGGTGCTTGTCGACTCGGCAACAGGTGCATCCTGGTCGTACCAATCAAGCTTGTCTTTTCCTAATAATTTTGCTTTCCGTTTAAGATAGTTCACAAATGGTGCTTTATTTTTCGAAATGGCCCCCCACATCGCATCGAGTGTTTCCTGCTTCATGCGGTTGTATTCCAGGGGCTCTTTCATGATGTCTTCCCAGCCGCGTTTTTTATAAACTGCCAATCGGAAGCCGCCCAAATGATTGAGGGTTTTGGCAAATAACTCTTCATTTTGTTTCCAGGCGTTTTCTAATTGCTCGAAAACTTCTTTGCGTATATTCTTATCAGGGCTCGATAGCAGATTGTTCGCCTGTCCTACTGAAAGTTTCCTGCCATCATGGGAAATCTCCATGGAGCCTACGATTGTGTCATACATCTGCCCCCAGCCATGATAGCCGTCCACTGCGAGTGCACCGATCATCGATTCTTCCGTGCTTGATAGTTTGTCTTTCGCCTTTTTTCTCCATTCATCCAACACAAACG
>NZ_JABMCR010000489.1 GCF_013179555.1 Bacillus haikouensis | reverse complement strand
CTGTCTGATCGGATAAAGGCACCAGTTTTTACAACAGCTTCGGGGAGAGGGAGTTTTCTTGAAACACATCCTTTATTTTGCGGTCTGGCTGGTTTGTATTGTCCTGATGTCATGAAAGGAATTATTGCAGAAAGTGATTTGGTTATATCGCTTGGAAGCAAGCTTGAGGAAACCGCACTTTTTGGCTGGGAACATATGATGAATAATAAAAAAATGATCGAAATCAATATCAATGAAGAGCACTTTAATCATACATTCAATAGTCTCAGACTAGTAGGTGATTTAAGCCATTCCCTGATGTTGCTCCTCGATACTTTAGGCTCGTTAGAAAAAGGGGACAATACCGAGTTGATGAGAAAAAAAGATAGGTTATTTACAGAAAGTAGAAGGTTGGTTTGTAAAGAAGACGAATTAAAAGTCGTGCACATATTGGATAAAATTCAGGAAGGCGAACAACTTCCAGCTATTTATGTACATGAGAACGGTCTTCAAGATATGTGGTCATACTTCTATCCTTCCCTCTCTCTTAAAGATAATCAGACATCGATTGTACCAAGTGAACAAACTAGCTTAGGCTTTGGGTGTGCAGCCAGTATTGGTGCAGCCAAAGCCAGACAGGATGAAATGGTAGTAGCGCTGGTGGGAGATGGGGCATTTAACTTATTCAGTCCTGAATTGACGACAGTAGTCAACAACCGGATACCGCTGATTTATATTGTTTTAAAGAATGGGGGATATGGATGGCTTGAATACCAAAATAAACACACCGCTCCCTCTCCATTTATCAATAAAGAAATACCATTAGTGAACCTTCAACACCCACAATTACCTGTATTGAGTCTGACTTCTAAAGAAGAATTGGATGATGTCTGGAAGAAAGCTCAAGATCTATACTCTTTAGGAAAAACAGTCATCATAGAAGCTTCAATCAATATTAAAGACGTACCCGGACCTTTAAGTGAAATTTATGGAGACTTTCCAGTAAAGGAGTATGTTCAATGAATGTGGATACAGTGTTATTACCAAAAGTAGAGAATATGACTGGATTGAAGGTTCCCGTCACAATTAATGGGACTGGATTCTCTGTGCCGGACAACATTGTCACCAATGAAGAACTTAGTCAAGTATTAGATACTTCAGATGAATGGATTCAAACGAAGACAGGAATCAAAGAAAGAAGATATTTAAATGACGGAGAAATCACTTCTGACTTATGTATCAAAGCAAGTGAAGAGGCGATTTTAAATGCAAATATAACTGCACAGGAAGTAGATGCCATTATATTAACCACTACAACCCCTGATCAACGTCTGCCTTCGACCGCTTTAGTGATCAAGGACGCAATTGGAGCAAGCAGGGCGATTCCGATCGATCTTAATCAAGCTGCCTGTGCCGGGGGCATTTTCTCTATAGTGATAGGCTCACATCTCTTGCAAAATGAACACATCAACAATGTATTAGTGATAGGAGCGGAAGTACTTTCAAGGGCAACAGATCCGGTTGATCGTTCAACTAAAGTATTCTTTGGTGATGCAGCTGGGGCATTAGTCCTCCAAAAGGCAAGAGAAGGCAATGGCCTTCTCGCTTGGGATATTGATTCCACATTAAACAATGCGGTGCAGATTGTAGGGGGAGGAAGCGTTCCCCTGCCTGACGGAGAAACGATAGAAAGCAGCCAATACATTAAAATGGATGGAAGAGAAGTCTGGAAGATGGCCACAAAAAAGATACCTTCTTCAATGAGGAAGGTCATTCAGAAAGCAGGCCTGGCTGTCCAGGATATTGACCATTTCCTCATACAC
>NZ_JABMCR010000488.1 GCF_013179555.1 Bacillus haikouensis | reverse complement strand
GCCTGTAACCGGGCTTTCGACATGGATTGGTAAAAGTTCAGAAAAAGTGGTTGAAACTTTTGGAGAACCTGAACGAATTGAGCCAAGCGCATACGGCTACGATTGGTGGGTATATCCTATATCCGCCAAGCAATATGTACAGATAGGGATTGACGGGAAGAAAGTCGTCACTCTTTATGCGATCGGGAATGAAGTGGATGTGGCCCCGTATAAACTTGGACAGAAGCTTGAGGATATTTACCGTTTTACCATAATAGAGTCTGAACTAGTCGTGAATGATAAATCTGGATCTTATCAATTTGAATTAAATGAACAGGATCTTAATACACGTTTATTGGTATCATTGGGAGATATCTATGCCCAACTTTATCTTGATAAATTCACTGGGGAATTGATAAGCATCCGTTTTTTGGATAGTTCCACTCTTATTAAAATCCACCCTTATGAAATGATGTACCGCGGTGAACTGGTTGAGGAGACTATGCCTACCGAAGAAGAGTGGGAAGCAATAGACACTGCGAGTGAAAATCAGATTTTAGATATCACGAATGTAATGCGTGATCAATTTGGTGTTGGGAAAGTGGATTGGAATGAAGAAATTGCGGAAGTAGCGAGAGGACATAGCGAAGAGATGTATGAAGAAGGGTACTTTTCACATGAGTCTCCTGCATTAGGAAGTCTTACTGACCGATTGGAAAGAGAAGAAGTCAACTTTAAGTCTGCAGGGGAAAACATCGCTTCACAATACTCTGATGCACCTGAAGCAGTCCACGGATGGCTGAATTCCGATGGCCATAGGAAAATCCTGTTGGAAAATGACTTTACTGATCTGGGAGTCGGAGTCCATAAAAAATATTATACACAGAATTTCATAGAGAAGTTTGATATTGAACAATGAAAAAGGTTGGTTATTCAATTTGTCCTCTGAATGACCAACCTTTTTTCCACTTTTATTGTTTTTTAATGATAAAGAAAGATCCTGTGGAAGTGGCAACCACTTTCCCGGCAGAATTTATAACTTTGCCGTCTACGACCATTGTTTTTGAGCCTTTATGTACGATAGTAGCGCTTGCGGTCAATTCTTCTCCGATGCCTGGTGCGAGGTAATGGATACTTAAGTTAGTTGTGACCGCCCCATATCCTTCCGGGAGCATCATATTAGCCAATGTTCCCATCGCAGTATCCACTAATGTCGCTGTGACGCCGCCATGTACGATATTTAATGAATTGTGTGTGACGGCTGTGATTGGGATACTTATTGTAAAGTTACCGTCCTCCGAACATTTATCCATTGCGTAAATTCCGCCGATTATTGACTCATTTATATGATTCTGTTTGCGTTTCACTCCGTTGAGAAGCTGTTTGATACTGAGGGTTTCTTCTTCGTCTGCTCCAGCTAAAACCTCGTCCAATAATTTGTGCAACTGTTCTTGCATGTCATACATCCTTTTCTTTTACACAGCCTAATTCACATATTGTATTCATGACTGTTTAGTTTCTAAATTGAATTTTACTACAAAAAGGAATGTATCACCATTTTTTCATTCAATCATAAAATGTAATAGGTCAATGTCCTGAGCAGGAGGTGCTGGGAATGGGAAAATCATTACATCCCAAAGTGAAAGAGTTTAAAGAATTTGTCAGGAAGCATCCTAAGATTGTAAAAGATGTCCGTAACGGAAATGCAAATTGGCAGGAGCTTTTTGAAGATTGGTATTTGCTTGGGGAGGAAGATACCCGATGGAACCCATACAGGGACACAGCGGAAAAAAATGAAGAAAAGGATGAAGAAAGCAGTAAAAATGGCTGG
>NZ_JABMCR010000487.1 GCF_013179555.1 Bacillus haikouensis | reverse complement strand
CCGAAGACGATTCCTTCCGGCTTCTCCTGTTCGATGACAGCCATCAACGCCTGTGAATAGCCATCTGATGTATATTGGTCAAGCTTGTCATTTTCAACAGTAATTACTTTGTCTGCACCATATTGGATCAATTCCTGTCCTAAAGCGCTTACACTTTTGCCGGCTAACACACCGATAACTTCTCCGCCTTCTGCAACGGTTTTACCTGCAGCAATTGCCTCGAAAGAAACATTACGCAATGAACCGTCTCTGACTTCTCCTAGTACCAATACTTTTCGTGCCATGTTAAATACCCCCTGAATGTTAGTTGTTCTGATTAGATACGTTATAAAAAAGCTCCGATCAAAATTAGACTACTTTTGCTTCATTGCGAAGAAGCTGGACCAGTTCTGAAACCTGAGCATCAAGTTCGCCTTCCAATACTTTCCCCGCTTCTTTTTTAGGCGGCAGATAAATTTCGATCGTTTTTGTTTTCGCTTCAACATCATCTTCATCAAGGTCTAAGTCATCAAGTTCCAATTCTTCAAGAGGCTTCTTCTTTGCCTTCATGATTCCAGGAAGAGATGGATATCTCGGCTCATTCAACCCTTGCTGTGCCGTCACCAATAATGGCAGCGAAGTTTCAATTACTTCAGAGTCACCTTCAACATCCCGGGTAACCGTTACCGTTGCACCATCGATTTCCAACTTCGTGATCGTCGTCACGTAAGGGATATCCAATTGTTCAGCTACGCGTGGACCCACTTGTCCGGAACCTCCGTCAATCGCTACGTTTCCAGCAAGTATCAGGTCGATTTCCTGCTCTTTTAAGTATTGCGACAGGATGGATGCCGTTGTAAATTGATCCCCGTAATCAAGATCGTCTTCTGTATTAATTAATACGGCTTTGTCCGCTCCCATAGCCAAAGCTGTTCTCAATTGCTTTTCGCTTTCTTCCCCGCCGACGGTCACGACAGTCACTTCTCCGCCATGAGCATCGCGCACCTGGATTGCTTCTTCCACCGCATACTCATCGTATGGATTTATAATAAATTCAGCCCCATCTTCGGCGATTTGACCGTTTTGGATCGAAATTTTCTCCTCAGTATCAAACGTTCTTTTCAAAAGTACATAGATGTTCATTCTTAAGTCCCTCCTAATAATTAAAACATTCTTTCCCTTAAAAAGATTTTGAAAACTTAACCCCTTTGAATGGGCAGTGCGTCTGTATGATACCGTTTTCACACTGCCCTTATCTTGATTTTACTATATTAGTAGAATGTTTACTAGCCTTTAAAGTCAGGTTCTCTTTTTTCTATAAAAGCGGAGATGCCTTCTTTGGCATCATCAGAAACAAAGACGTCTCCAAATACATCGGCCTCTCTCATAACGCCTTCATAAAAACGATCATCCTTTGTATAACTTAACAGCTCAATAGCCGCTTTCATTGCACCTGGACTTTTCTTGGCAATCTTCCCTGCCATTTCTTCTGCTTTCGCAAAAAGTTCGTCTTCGGCATATGCTTTGTTGGCAAGTCCCCATTGAACTGCTTCCGTACCGCTTATTGGTTCACTCGTTAAAAGCATTTCTGCCGCTTTTGCCCTGCCGACCAGCTTCGGCAAACGCTGAGAACCGGCAAACCCAGGCACAAGGCCCAATTGCAGTTCCGGCAGGCCAAGTTTGGCATTTTCACTGACAAGACGGATGTGACAGCCCATCGCAAGCTCCAGGCCGCCGCCCAAAGCAGCACCGTGAATGGCTGCAATGATAGGCTTGGGAAAGTTTTCCATCCTTTCGAAGACATCTTGCCCTTTTTTGGCCAGCTGAGAAAATTCT
>NZ_JABMCR010000486.1 GCF_013179555.1 Bacillus haikouensis | reverse complement strand
ACCAAATAATGATTGGTTCGGCTGGACAACGTGAATTTGCATACTGAGGCCCTCCCTTTATCTTCACTATAATCAGCCTATGATTGGGGAGGGCAGGTTATGACGGGGAATTATGCCGAGTATTCTTGTATGGTCAGGATGTAGTTCTGTATTGCTTTAATGTGAATGAACGATTGAAATATTATAGTAACGTTCCGGTATCATCGATATTCGCCTTTAATACATTCTTCATCATCGTCAGGGCATAGTGATTGTCTTCCTCGCTTACAGAAGCTATCGCATTATTTGGAACGAACAATCCAAATTCCCTCATGTAAGCGTCATTTGCAGTGAACAGGACACAGATATTTCCGGCGATGCCTGTCAGGATGATGTTTTTCACAGACAGATGATGAAGCAGGGTGTTCAGTGCAGTCCCGTAAAAAGCAGAATGCTTAGGTTTTATAAGGAAGAAATCATCCTCGTCAGGGCGCAATGGGGTAATGATATCTGAACTCGTTTTGTTATGACACTTGTCATAGATCAACTCGAGGTCTGCTTTCCACAGTTCATAATGGTCATTGATATAAATGACCGGAAGGCCGTGCTTTTTACAATAATTGCGCAAATCGTTGATCGGCCCGACAATCTTTTTCGCATGCTGAGCGAGTGTCTCCCCGTGTGAAAAATCAAATGGATTCATAATATCGATCACGAGAAGTGCAGTGTCTTTAGGTATCATGGTGTTTGCCCCTTTCTATTATAGTTTGGAATGTTAAGGGAATTTTTATAAAATAAATAAATAAGGAAAAAATGTTAGGAGTTCTGTATGAAGACTAGAGAAGAACATTTTATGATGGAAGCATTGAAAGAAGCGGAAAAAGCAAGGGAAATCAATGAAGTTCCCATTGGTGCTGTGGTGGTTATGGGGGACGAAGTCATCGGCCGCGGATATAACCTAAGGGAAACGACACAGAATGCAATCACTCATGC
This sequence comes from Bacillus haikouensis, assembly GCF_013179555.1. Classification (GTDB taxonomy): domain Bacteria; phylum Bacillota; class Bacilli; order Bacillales; family Bacillaceae_B; genus Rossellomorea; species Rossellomorea haikouensis_A. Next base: position 855 of record NZ_JABMCR010000486.1, on the reverse strand, counting down.
AGAAACCCTGGCAATTCAGGAGGCATGTGAAAACGCAGGGACCTGGAGGCTGGAGGGCGCTGAACTTTACGTGACGCTTGAACCGTGTCCAATGTGCAGCGGAGCGATCATCTTGTCCCGGATTGAAAAAGTCGTATACGGGGCAGCAGATCCGAAAGCAGGTTGCGCAGGTACATTGATGAACCTTTTGAATGACAGCCGGTTTAATCACCAGTGCGAAGTGGTCTCTGGTGTGCTGGAAGAATCATGCGGTGCAATCCTATCTGATTTTTTCCGGGAACTGAGAGCAAGGAAGAAAGAAGAGAAGAATAAAAAGCAGTCACCACTGTAAAGAACTTACAGGTACTACCCATTGCTTTTTTACGTAAACCCTAGTATACTTAATCTTGCGTCGTTAAATGGCGCAACTGAATAATTGGTATCAATTTTGCCGTGCTAGGCGGGGAGGTAGCGGTGCCCTGTACTCGCAATCCGCTCCAGCGAGGCCGAATTCCTTTCCGAGGCTTGCATACTGTAGGGCTGCCTCAAGTAAGTGGTGTTGACGCCTGGGTCCTGCGCAATGGGAATCCATGAACCATGTCAGGTCCGGAAGGAAGCAGCATTAAGTGGAAGCTCCCATGTGCCGCAGGGTTGCCTGGGCCGAGCTAACTGCTTGAGTAACGCCTATGGTTGCTTGTCGACGAAAGGTGCACGGCAGTTTCATACATATACAACAGCTCATCCCTTTATAAAATGTACCCTATAGAGTAGACACTTAAAAAAAGTCTACCTATAGGGTATTTTTTTGTATAATGACAAATAGACAACTAGTAGAAATCGGGGAAACATCATGAGTAAAAAAACATTCACAGAGAA
>NZ_JABMCR010000485.1 GCF_013179555.1 Bacillus haikouensis | reverse complement strand
AGCCGTTTCTCTCCTTGGACGTTTCCTTTAATGCTATCGTTTTCCATTGTTCAGTTAAACTGGAGCAGGTTTGTTCTAATTGCTGAGCAGTATAGTGATCAAACAGATTACGATTCATTTTGATTTGTTCTACTTGATTGATGAATTCGTCCAATTGTTCGCTGTATTGCGTGGTTTCTTCACAAACTGGAAGTAGATTGAGATTGCATGCTTTGTTCCATTCCTCGATCAAATGTACAGCTCGCCGGTCCATGTCATCCAATAAATTCTGTACCTCGCTCATGTATATCCCGCCTTTCTACATCGTTACACTATATGTGCCGCATGCATTTTTTAATTCCTATAAATAATTTTCTAGATATGCCGCGAAAAATGGGACCCGTCTCTTAGTCATGAATAGATCAATCTTATGGAGTGTGTATTTGATAATGAAAAACAAGAAATGCAATTCAGCTGTTTCATTGTATTTCTTGTTTTGATCTTTCAAGAAAGGGTAATGAAATATGGGGAAATAGATGCAGATTGACAAAGACTGCTTTTCTATAATGTTACATGTTTTTTTCAACTTCAAACGGTCAACTGATTGTGTAATCGAAAATACCCGGGTTCCGACATTTGTGTAAAATAAAAAAGTTTGTGAATAGAGCATGCTGGAAAGAGGAGGACTATTATTTTATATGAGTAAAAAGAGTTTGATTGATTACAGAATTTTTCTCCCCTCATTACTGATTGTAATTGGGATCAGTATCCCTTTTGCATTCTATGAGGCAGAATCATTGGTACTGCTTAATTCTATTTTCAACTACATAGTGGATGTTTTCAGCTGGGGGTACCTCTGGTATGGAGTAATCCTGGTTGCAGCGGCATTGTATTTTTCTTTTTCAAAATACGGGCAGGTGGTCTTAGGAAATCCGGATGAGAAGCCGCGCTTTACACTATTCGAATATGCTTCGATTTTGATTGCGATGGGGATTGGATCGACGATTATGAGAACAGGAATGCTGCAGTGGACATCTGTGGCAAATGATCCTCCTGCGGGAGTGGATCCCGGATCGGCAGAGGCTCTCTTATGGGGGAATTCTTACAGCATGTTTCTTTGGGGATTCCAGGTTTTCGCGATTTTTGTGATGATCGCGCCGGCAATGGGGTATGTTCTTCATGTGAAGAAACGTCCTTTAATGAGAATTTCAGAAGCATGCAGGATTCTTTTTGGTGACAGGTTTACAGATGGATGGGGAGGCAGGATCCTTGATATACTATTCCTTATCAGCATCCTGACAGGTGCAGCTGTAACACTTGGCCTTGGCGCACCAATCATTACGCATAATCTATCTGCTTTATTAAATACAGAAGTGAGCTTCACAATGACGATCATTGTCACTGTTATTTGGGTATTCTTATTTTCACTTAGTGCTTATTTGGGGATTGAGAAGGGCATTAAACGCCTAAGTACATTTAATATGTATTTGGCCGGCTTTTTCGCGTTATTGGTTCTCATTGCAGGGCCAGGCGTCTTTATTTTAAATTATTTCTCAGATAGCGTTTCGTTTTTATTAGGTCATTATCTTACTTTTTCATTAAACACCGATTCTGTTCATCAAGGAGAAGCGTCCCACACCCAGAGCAATACTGTATTCTGGTTTGCATATAGTGCGACGTGGGCCATGCTCCACAGTGTGTTTGCTGCTAAGATCTCAAAGGGCCGCACGATTAAAGAGATGATCCTTACCTATCTGTTAGCCCCGACGATGATTTCATGGATTGCGACCGGTGTCCTCGGCGGATTGGGGGTCCACCGCTACCTCACAGGGGAGCTGTCTATCCTGCAGCTTGTCAAGCAGGATGAACGGATGGCGG
>NZ_JABMCR010000484.1 GCF_013179555.1 Bacillus haikouensis | reverse complement strand
TGGTCAATATTCATCTCTAACTACTTGGGAGAAGAATGACAAAGGTGACTTAGTAGGGACAATCGAGCTCCCGATGGCAGTCGGGATTATCGGAGGTGCAACATCGATTCATCCAAAAGCAAAAACGAATGTAAAGGTTATGGGGGTCACGAAAGCACATCAATTAGCCGAAATCATTGCGTCTGTTGGTCTTGCGCAAAATCTTACTGCTTTAAAAGCATTAGCAACAGATGGCATTCAAAGAGGCCATATGAAATTACATGCCAAAAACGTGGCTATTATGGCTGGAGCTGGTGATGAGCTAGTGGATCTCATTGCTGACCAACTCGTCAAAGAAGGAAATGTAAGAGTTGACCGGGCAAAGGAATTAGTAGACCAGTGGACTTAATATGCTCCTAAAGCATACTAATGTCGCTTTTCATTACCTCATTTTGAATGAGCACGTTTATGCACTTCCTTCTCACTTCTGGACTATGTACGAAAAGCAATATGCTTATAGAAAAGAGCTATAAAAAAGAATCGGAGGGATGACTGTGTCAGACTTAGGTACACCAACTAAAAATCAGACTACCATTGAAACGTCCGAACAAAATATTGAAGTGTGGGAAGATTTGGTGAAGATACAGGATTTAGTGATTTCGTTAATTATTTGCTCAATCACTACACTGGGTGGTTACCTCATAGCACCTAACGAACCGCCTAAACCATTGTTATTTGGTCTTTCTGGAGCACTAATTGGGTTTATTCTGTGCAGCTTCATGATTAAGCCAAAAAGAAACTTTAGATACGAAGATAGGGAGGGGTAAATATGGATCCGGTCATTATTATTCAAATGATAGGAGCGGCAGCCTTAGGAGCCGTTATCTATACAATCATCGGGATTGCCCCTGGAACTGACGAGACTGCAGTATTAGCACCTGTGACCTTGGTACTGGTACTATCCGGTTTTCAACCTGTCGTCATTCTCTCATTCTTTATATCTGCTATTGTAGCGAAGAAGCTCACTGACTCAATTCCAGTTGCTGTCGCAGGGATACCAGGAGGGGTGATGGCTGCTCCCATGGTCGAGCATGCAATGATATTAAAGAAACATGGTGTCCCGGATTTGAGTATTCGCAAGATGGCATCCGGTTCTGTTATCGGTACGTTAGTATCAGTCCCTGTCAGTTTAATCCTTGCGAATGCCTTAATTCCGATGGCTGATATAATCAAAGAATATGCAAGTCCATTATTCTTTATTGGTGCTGTGTTTCTTGCATTGATGTGTAAGAATAGATGGCTGGCTTTAGCAATGATTGTCCCTTTTGCCCTTCTTATTCAGGGATTGCGCCACTTATACTGGGGAGTAGGCGCAGTACCTGCTGATACAACTGTATTCATTTCATTTTTCTTGGGAATAACAATCGGACCAGTCATCTTGACATTATTTGAATTACTGAATAATCAAAAACGAAAAAACCTGGAGCGTTTTGATAAGAAAAATATTACATTGTACAGGACTAAAATGGAAAAGGGATTTCCCAACCCTTTTAAAATTCTGGATAGAAAAGAAGTCGGAACCAGTGCATTTGCTTCCTTTTTAGGATCTCTTACATTTTTTATGAGTCCAGTAGGAATGACGATTTTCTTAGGGGAAACTCTATCAAGCAGAGTTAAAGATCCCGTCAAAAAAGCCGCCAGAGCGATTTCAAGCATGGATGGATTAACAAATGCAGCGTATATATCCGGAACGCTCATTCCACTTGTTGCTTTAGGAATCCCATTGTCCCCAATGGCTATCGGACCTGCCAACGCATTATTTAACGCACCTCCAGTATTTACTCTCGAACATAATATGCATCATGTCCTCTCGACCTCAGAC
>NZ_JABMCR010000483.1 GCF_013179555.1 Bacillus haikouensis | reverse complement strand
GGAACCAACAGTAAATAACAAACTGCTTCCAGACATGTCTTCCCTTCCCTTCTTAACTAAAATTTTTTAGAGGAAATTCCCTTATTGCTATATTGATAAACCTTTTCAAATGATATTTTATAATTTATCAGAATAGACAGATAACTGGTTTGGCAGTAAATTCTATTAAAAAAACCATTGTTCGCGGCAGTCTCCCTATGTTAGAGTAAAAAGCATATTTTTATAAAATCTCATACGAATTCCTTATATAACTATGGTGATATGGACCATAAGTCTCTACCCGGCACCCGTAAATTGCCGGACTATAAGGAAAGTCATTTCATTTATCGATTATAAATGCATGCGGACTTTCTTTATTGTTATCCAAGAAAGTCCGCATTTTTTTATTTGTTTTTTAGAGGTCTGACATCAGATGTCGTTCTAGTAAATATAAGAATTCGTATTGTGAAATTTTATTTATGGAGGGTATTTATATGGATATTTTATTCGGTTTATTATCTTTGGCAGGGGTCTTATTTCTCGGCTGGCTTTGGAGCAGCAATCGTTCTGCGATCAAGTGGAAGACGATTGGAGTCGGCATTGTCCTGGAATTCCTTCTTATTCTTTTCGTTTTAAAAGTCCCCTTCGGACAGACACTTCTGAAGAAATCGGCACTCGGCGTCCAAAAGGTCATCGACTACAGTAACGAAGGAATCATGTTTGTATTCGGAGGTTTTTTTGAAAAAGGAAGCAATATTACATTTGTGTTTGCAATCAATGTACTTGGAGCGATCATATTCATCTCTGCAGTGATTTCTGCCCTCTATTATTTACGCATCATTCCGCTGTTCGTTAAGTATATAGGAATCGCACTGGGCAAGATCCTTGGAACGACAAAGGTTGAGTCATTCAATGCAATCGGGAATTCATTCCTTGGATTGGTGGAGGCTCCCCTGCTTGTCAAACCGTATCTGGCAAAATTGACGCGATCCGAACTATTCGCAGTCATGACAGGCGGAACTGCTTCTGCAAGCGGGGCGATCCTGATCGGGTATTCATTGATGGGCATCGAAATGAAGTATTTGCTCCTTTCTGTATTCAGCGTTCCCCTTGTTTCACTCGTGATGGCGAAAATCATGGAGCCGGAAACAGAAGAGTCAAAGACGAATGGCGATATTTCGTTAGGAAAGACAGATCATACCAATGTATTCGAAGCAATTTCCGAAGGAGCGATCAACGGTGTGCAGCTGGCAATCAATATCGGCGGATTGCTTATTGCCTTCATCGGGGTGCTCGCGCTGGTGAATGGTGTACTCGGCCTTGTTCATACCGACCTTTCCACCATTTTCGGATATGTCTTCTACCCTCTCGCTTTATTAATAGGGATTCCGGTGGATGAGGCGTTCCGGTCAGCCTCCATCATCGGTACAAAGCTTTCCGTGAATGAATTTGCAGCTTATGATCAGCTTTCAGGATTGATCGATGAATTGTCGCCAAAAACTGTGGCGATTCTTTCAGTCGCGCTATGTAACTTTGCAAATCTGTCTTCAATCGGCCAGCTCATTGTCGGATTGGGTTCTTTGGAGCCTTCCCAGCGTCCGACTGTTTCAAAATTGAGCTTAAAAGCAATTGGGGCAGGGACTCTTGCAAGTTTCATTACTGCAATCATGGTCAGCAGCCTTCTATAAAATTATTTTTTTGTTTGGCTAAAAGAAAACGTGCACGAGCCCTTTTCAGATTCCTGATGGGTGTACAAAAAGGAACAATTTAAAGAATACACGCCCTTCCAAGAGAAATATTTCTCTTTGTGTTTCTAATTTGCATCTTTGGTGAATAGTAAAAGGTAGTGTACGTTTATTATTTTGGACGGAAGGTGAAAGAATTGAGAGAGCAG
>NZ_JABMCR010000482.1 GCF_013179555.1 Bacillus haikouensis | reverse complement strand
GTTCCCCTCATTACATCTCCGACAGAAAGTGTATTGGTAAGCATGATCGGACTTTCCAGCACACCCAATTCCTCGATTTGAATGGTTCCCGCGGTCTTGCCGAACCCATTGATGATATGTGTGGCTGCGAAGACTTTTTCTCTGAATAAATTGCCTGCATGGGGCAAAATAGCCGTCACACCAGTGCGGACAGTTTTCCCGTCTCGATCATGATAAAGTGTATGATGCCCCACTTTAACGCCTTCTATATCGGAAATGCTGTTAGCTGGCCCGCAAGGATAAGAACCGATCTTCACTCCAAGCTCACGCAGTCTTTTTCTCTCCATGAAAGTGATCACTCCTTTATAATCTGCTCCTTCTACTATTCGATTTTGAACGGTTTATTACCTTTTTTGATGTGCACTCTTATCATGTGACACCTGGCCCGGTCCCGGTGTTTTGAGCCAGGCATCCTCTCGATCCATTTCCTGGCACTGATACTCCCACATATTTCACAGAATATCACCTGAAAAAGGTGCAAATATTAATAACTGCCGCAGCAATTGATAGCCATTTTTGGCAGCGATACTAAACCATAACCCATTTGGAGGAAATGAATTTGAAAAAACACCTTAGATTGTTAAGCATATGTGCGATGATCCCTTTAATGCTTTTAACAGCATGTAACAACAACGACGGCAATGAGAACCTTACCGGAACACGAGATGTTAACTACGATCCTGTAAGTTACGGAAATGCCGATAACCCACGGGAGAATTTAGATCAGGGCAGAGCTGCGGATATGGGCGGATCTAATGTAAATGAAGGCAATCAGACTGCTCTTCACCGTTTTATGGCGCCGATTGATCCTGATGAACAATTACGTGAGTTTACACATTTAGATCCTGGAGAAAATTTCGCTCAGAACGGCGGCGAAAAAGCTCAACAGCCTAATAACGGACAACCTAATAACGGACAACCTAACAACGGTCAGGCTGAGCCTCCGGCAAAGCAGCCTCAGAAAGAAGCTCAGACCTCAGACGCAAAAGGGTTTGTGAAACAAGTTATTGATTTAACCAACCAGGAAAGAAAAAAGAATGGACTGGGAGCCCTTAAGGCAGATGGAGAACTTGCAAATGTTGCTGAAATGAAATCTGAGGATATGAAAGATAAGGATTATTTTTCACACACCTCCCCGACTTACGGATCTCCATTTGAGATGATGCAAAACTTCGGGGTAGATTATTCTTCTGCTGCAGAAAACATTGCTGTTGGACAAAAATCTCCACAATCTGTTGTAAATGCCTGGATGAATAGCCCGGGTCACCGCAAAAACATCCTGAACGGCCAATTAACTCATATCGGGGTTGGAATCGCTAAAGACAATAGTCAGGGGATTTACTGGACTCAGATGTTCATTGCAAAATAAACCAACCAAAAAGAAGGGCTGATTGCAATCGGTCCTTCTTTTTGGTTGAGCTTCCTTACTGAAACGGATGGGATGGTTCTCCAATACAATCTCATTTTTCACTCCAGTTGAATCATTCAACAATTCACCAAAGCACAGGTCATTGCTCATATTCCTATACGCCTCAAGACCGAGTAGAAAATAATTCTATGGCGTCATTGTTGTGAAAGGCTGCATCCCTTACAATTAAATTATGATTTGGAAAAACAAACCAAAGCGAGGGATTGGGATGAAAAATATTTTTGCAGTGATCATTGCGATATTGGCTTTAGGTGCACTCTACACCATTTTAAATGATCAAACTTCGTTGTTCGCGAAGGATAATAAGTCGGGGGATTCGGTCAAGGTTACAAATGACATCGATAAGATTGAGTTGTTTCTTGAAAGCGGCGAGACGGAAATCATACCTACTGATGATAATGAACTAAAAGTTGACATCGACGGGAAA
>NZ_JABMCR010000481.1 GCF_013179555.1 Bacillus haikouensis | reverse complement strand
TTTAGTTCGGGTTTTACTTAGACTATAACACTTTTGTCCCAGCCTCATTTGTAAGTTAGGTATCATCTTTTGAAACCCTTTTTATTTTCCCTGATGTTTTTCCAGCATATCACTTAGATAGTCTTCCGATTTCCCCTTTGGAATGCTGAGACTCTCCCAGTCATCATGTTTCACTTGCTTACCTATATAAACGAGCTGCCCCACATGATAAGCATAATGGGCTAACTGCCTCTCAATGGCATCAATCACCGAATGAGGCTCTCCCCGAATCGTTATGGTTTTTAATAAATCCTGTTCAGTCAACCCCGCCAATGCATTCATCAGTGTTTGCCACCCCTTTTCCCAAATCAGCATCACCTCTGATTTAGAAGACAGGTCCGTGATGAATTCCCCGTCTCGATTCCGAAAATCCTTTTCTCCATCCGAATTCAAGAAGTCGGTCCATCTTGAAACCATATTACCGCTCATGTGCTTTATGATGATTGCCGCGCTATTCGATTCGCTGTTATACGCCCAAAAGATGTCCTCTTCTGATAATTGATCAATCGTTTTATCACCAAGACTTTTTACACTCTCAAACCGATTAATGACTATTTTCAGATATTCATGTCCGATACTCATAAGTCCCCTCCTCTTAAACGGTGAATCCCCGCAATCTCCTGAATGACACATTCAACGTCCTCTTCCCCCCTGATGACGAATAAATGATCTGCCTCCCCTTCCATTGGTGCGGACACGTCCACTTTATTTGACTCCGCATTTTGCCTTGCCAGTACTTCTTCAAAAGTGGTTGCACTCCTAAATATGATTTTACTGCGCGAACTAGTTGCAACACGCTCTTCAATTACATGGGCAGGCAAATCGAAATTGACCAGGATACTGTTGAAACCTTTACTGTGAAAATAATCAAGCAGATCCTTCCGTCCGCTCTTACTTCGGTTCGAATTACAGATGATGAGATGACAGTCGGTTTGTTCGACTGCATGGTCCACAATTGCTTTCGTAACGGCATATTTAATTGTATTCGGTCCTTGTTTTGCCAATAACTTTCTATAATAGGTATTGATAAATTCTGCTTGAAGATCCTGATCGACCACAACAGCATCTATAAGCTTCTCTTCCAATTTATTTGCAAACGTCGTCTTTCCGCTATGGGTCTTGCCGACGGTCATGATGATGAAACGATTCATTCTGCTCTCCCTTCCTATCTCTAAGAACTTTCTTTTAATAGTTTCATAAGCTCCTGCCTGCTGTCTTCATCACTGATTTTAAAGGAATCATTCCTTCCTGTTCTGATGATATGTGTATATCTTCCAGAACTCTTCCAAACCAGAAACGTATCCTTACTCTGATCTTCATAATGACCGTGATCTTATAGTCATTACTGTAAGCCATTTTGTACCTGGTTCTTGTTTCATGCCTTGCTCTGTTCAGAATCTTTGTGAATGTCCTGATGGATGACTTTTCTGTCACCACTTTCCCTTTTTCATATGATTCCGTTTTTTGGTTGTACGTTTGAATCATCATACGTTCAATACCTGAAATGCCGTTGTAAAAAAACACATATCCGCTGAAAATAAGGATCGAAAGCGTCAACAGAATCAGGAACCATCTTCTCATAAAGAGCCCTCTTTTCACGAAACCCCCCTCTTTTATATCCTTATTTTACCATACAATACACGAGGTTGATTCCTTTTATTTCCGCAAAAAAACGCCCCGCATCACACGGGACGTTTCTACTTCTTAATGAGGTTTCTCCTCCAAACCGCGCAGCCAAACCGTTAACATTACGGCTCCAACGACCATCAATGCGCCGATCCATGGTGTATGAATCAATCCGATGCCCTCGACGATGAGTCCTCCGACAAACGATCCGATCGCAATCCCGACGTTGAATGCCGCGATA
>NZ_JABMCR010000480.1 GCF_013179555.1 Bacillus haikouensis | reverse complement strand
AATAGTGACTTTATTAGTGCAGGCTTATACAATGAAGTATTGACAATGCACGGTACAACGATGATATTCTTGGCTGCCATGCCATTGATCTTTGCATTTATGAATGCCGTTGTTCCTTTACAAATCGGTGCTCGTGACGTAGCGTTTCCATTCGTGAATTCACTTGGATTCTGGTTATTCTTCTTTGGAGGAGTATTCCTTAACCTTTCATGGTTCATGGGCGGAGCACCTGATGCAGGATGGACATCATACGCATCATTATCCATTGCATCGGAAGGTCATGGTGTTGACTTTTACGTATTAGGTTTACAGATAGCCGGTGCAGGTACATTGATTGGTGGTATCAACTTCCTTGTTACGATCATTAATATGCGTGCCCCTGGTATGACATACATGCGTATGCCGTTGTTCACGTGGACAGCGTTCGTTACATCAGCACTTATCTTATTTGCATTTCCAGCATTGACAGTCGGACTATTCTTGATGATGTTCGACCGTATGTTCGGATCGAATTTCTTTGATGTAGCAAATGGAGGGAACACAATCATCTGGGAGCATTTCTTCTGGATCTTTGGACACCCGGAAGTTTACATCCTTGTACTGCCGGCCTTCGGAATTTTCTCTGAAATCATTCCGCATTTCTCTAGAAAACGTCTGTTTGGTTATTCTTCCATGGTTTTCGCTACCGTATTGATCGGTTTCTTAGGATTCATGGTATGGGCCCACCACATGTTCACGGTAGGTCTTGGTCCAATCGCAAATGCAATCTTTGCTGTAGCGACGATGGCTATTGCAGTTCCCACGGGTATTAAAATCTTTAACTGGCTTCTCACGATGTGGGGGGGAAGCATGAAATTTACAACTCCTATGTTGTATGCAGTTGCTTTCATTCCTTCCTTCGTAGCAGGTGGAGTTACAGGAATTATGCTTGCTTCCGCTGCAGCCGACTATCAATTTCATGATACGTATTTCGTAGTTGCTCACTTCCACTACGTTATCGTTGGCGGGGTAGTATTTGCACTATTAGCAGGTACACACTACTATTGGCCAAAAATGTTCGGTACGATGCTAAATGATTTCCTTGGGAAAATCTCATTTTGGTTGTTCTTTATCGGATTCCATTTAACATTCTTCATCCAGCATTTCTTAGGACTTATGGGTATGCCGCGTCGAATTTGGAAGTTCTTGCCTGGACAAGGGTTTGAAACAGGAAATCTTGTAAGTTCAATTGGAGCAGGATTTATGGGCTTAGCTGTCATCATCCTGGTCTTCAACATTATTATGACTCAGGTTAAAGGCGTTAAAGTGGGTAATGACCCTTGGGGTGACGGCCGTACAATCGAATGGGCGATTCCATCACCGCCGCCATTCTATAACTTCAAGCAAACACCGCTTATCCGTGGTTTGGACGCTTACTGGTTAGAGAAAATGGAGGGTAAGAATGGACTTACTCCGGCTGAACCGATTGGCGATATTCACATGCCGAATAACTCGATTTTGCCACTAATCATTTCATTCGGATTGTTCGTTGCCGCTTTCGGAGCCATGTATCGTCCGGATGGAGAAGCATGGGCAATTCCAGTATTAGTCATTGGAATGCTCATCACTCTAGGAGCAATGTTCCTTAGATCTGTAATCGATGATCATGGTTATCATATTCACAAAGAAGATTTAATGGATGATGATAAAGGGGGTAAGGCATAATGCACGCTGAAGAAAAATTCACGCCAAAGACCTGGCCAGCCTCCCCTGAAAAGGCGACCCTTGAGGGGAAAAACAAGTTCATGGGATTCTGGTTCTTCCTTGGAGGAGAGACAGTTCTGTTCGGATCACTTTTTGCCACCTATTTAGCTCTTAAAAATAAAGTGCCAAGTGACAGTCATGCATTAACAACTGATATTTTTGATCTTCCCTTGTCATTTGTAGCTACGATGCTGCTTTTAACAAGC
>NZ_JABMCR010000048.1 GCF_013179555.1 Bacillus haikouensis | reverse complement strand
TTCCGAACCGAAGCCTGATTTCAATTCGTTTCGGATTTCGTCCGAGAATACACCGACGTCATCGGTTTTGTCCATCCAGTCCTGGTCTGCGCCCATACCTTCCAGCTCAGGGTCTGCCAGATGGCCTGCGAATGTTCTCCATCCTTCCCCGATGAACAAGGCGTCAGGGTTAACAGAAGCTGCTGCTTCATATGCGTTCTGAACCGCAGGATACGTTGCGTCACCCATCATGTCGAATCGCATGCCATCAATCTTGTATTCTTCGAACCAGTATTTCACCGAATCGACCATCAGCTTCTCAGCCATCTTGTGATTGGTGGCGAGATTGTTCCCAAATCCCCCTAAGAAGTTCCCTTTCTCATCTTGAAATGCGTAGTAATTTGGAACAATGTCGTTCAGGGTGCTTGTTTGTGCCATATGGGTGTAGACCACATCCAACACGACACCCATGCCGGCATCATGAATGGCATCAATCAGCTGCTTGAGCTCCTTCACACGCAGTTCAGGGTCAGCCGCATCCTCTGAGTAAGCCCCGTCTGGTGAAAAATAGCTGTGCGGGTCATAACCCCAGTTGTATTCATTGCCGCCTGCTGAATATTCAAGTTCCCGTTCATCCGTCTTGGTTTCGTCTCCATAATACCAAGCCATGACCGGCAGGAGTTGAACGTGTGTGACACCAAGGGATTTGATGTAATCCAGCTTGTCGATGAAAGCTTTATAAGAGCCCCATCTTGCATCCAGATCACCTTCAATGGAAGGATCGGATGTGAAATCACGAACGTGCGCCTCGTAAATCACGGCGTCTTCACGTTTTTCATAGCCATCGATAGCTGCATGGCTGAAGCCTTTCGGATCGGTACCATCCAGGTCGACAATGGCGGCCTTCCCGACATTGTCCCCGTCTGGACCGGGATCCCCTTTTGTATCTACGGTGAACGCTGCCATCGATTTCGCGTAAGGATCCAGCACTTTTTTCGTGACCCCATCGTTCGTTACTTCGTATTGATAGTAGTAACCATTTAAATCGGAAACATTGAGGTCAGAAGCCTTGATGTCCGCTTCCCAGATCCCTTTTTCACCTTTTTGCAATTCAATACTGCCAATCTTGGCTGCTGCATCATTTTTATCAAAGAAATCGGCTGTAACCTTGCTTGCTTTAGGTGCCCATAACTTTAAGACCGCATCACCGTCTTTGTATGACGCACCAAGATCATCTCCCTCGTAGCCATTCATTTCATCAATCATTCTCCAGCCGGTCGAAGCTGAAACAGTCCTGCCCGCGTACGTGATTGATAAAGGCAGCTTCTCCAAACTGAATGCCGCTTGCACTTCAACGGTTTTGCCGCCAGTTATCTTGACACTTTCCACCGCGACACCGGCATCGTCACTGTCTTTGATGTCCAATCCTTCTTTTATAGCTTCCGGTGTCAAACCTTCCGTCATTGTAAAACCAAGGCGGATCGTGTCTTCCGAGATGACTTCTGCTGAAGTGATGCCGGATGCGACTTCCCAGTGAGGGGAGACGTAGACGGTATCGTCATCCTGCTTGATCCATAACCGGTTGTATTTGTCCAATAGATTGAAGGTTTTGTTTCCGCCGTCTTTCCCGGAGTCACCTTTCGATTCATCAAGCATGATGAATCCTATTTCTTTGGCATTTTCATTTAACGGGAGGTCGACATAGGCACCATATTGGTCCGTGCCTGTGATGTCGGCCGCTCCTGTCGGCCAGTCTGTGGAAGGGGATGCTACGTCACCCCAGCTCCAGACACCAAAGTTCTCATAATTGGCGTCGTCCCGGACGTAATGGATGCGGACTGTATTTTCAGCCAGATCAACAGGTTCATACGTGGATACTTTGTCTGAACCCTGCTCGATCCAGATCTCGTTCACTTCAGGCGAATTGATGGTAAATCCTTTGTCCCCGCTGTCTTTTTCACCGGTCGTACGGTTCACTACGAGGAATCCGATGTTCTTCGCCCCTTCTGCCAGTGGAACGTCAATGTATGCCCCATAGCTGTCCGTTTTCTCAAAAGGTGCTGCACCTGCCGGCCAGTTGGCGGAAGGATCTTCTACATCATACCACAGCCATGCACCGTAGTTTTCATAGTTCCCATCATCCCGCTTGTAGTGAATACGGATATTGTTTTCCGGTACCGGCTCCACCTCCGGATCACTTCCACCGCCCGAACCTGCTTCAGCATCCGTTATTGCACCGCCTTCAACTGTCAGCAGGGCCGTGCCGCCATCTCCTGTCGAAGGAATGGGTACCGTTACTTGATCAGAGCCGGAAGCAGGATATTCTTGTCCGGAATAGTGATCGGTGATGACAGCATTCGGTGAGTCTAGTGAAACCGTTAATTCTTTTTCCTCTTCCCCAACGTTTAGCCCTACATACACAGATTCATCCTGATACTCCCGTGAGAACATCAAGAACTGGTCCGTATCTGTACCGCCTACCAGGCTTCGTTCCCCTTTTGCAAAAACCTTGGAATGGTCCCCCCTGAAGGTAAGGATCTTCTTGTAATGCTCCAGAATGCCGTTACTTTTAACCTGATCCCAGGCAAAATCATACCGGTTATCGTATTGAGGATAATTGTTTGCTCCACTTTGACCGAGCTCTTCGCCGTAATAGATGACAGGCTGCCCTTTAGCTGTTGCCTGCAGGGAAGCAGCCACTTTCAGCTTGCCTTCGTCTCCGCCGAGGGAATGGAGGAACCCGTCTTCATCGTGGCTTCCCAGGAATTGTCCAAGTGTTGCCGTGTTATCGATTTTTCCATTGCGGACAGTCAGTTTGTCATTCGCCGCTTTCAAGCTGCCGTCAACAAACTCTTTTGCAATCCCCTTGAATCCAAAATCAAGCAGGGAATCCATCATTCCGGATTCAAGGTAGCCATAGTCGTTGCCGGCACTTGCTCCCCATGCTTCCCCGATCATTTTGTGTTCGGGCATTTTCTCAGTGATTGCGTTCTTGAAAGCCTGCCATGCAGGTTTATCCACGTGCTTAACTGTATCGACACGGAAATAATCGATCGTGTTGCCTTTCGCCGTTGTCGCCTTTTCGATCCAATCGGTCTGCCAGTCGATGATCTGCTGGCGAACTTCAGGGTTTTCAGTGATGATGTCAGGAAGGCCTGCCAACTCTCCGACTACTTCATCCGTCCCTACGTCCGGCCCCTGCCGGACGATGTCACTGAACCGGGTGCGGTCTTCGTCTGTCGGATAACCGGCTGGCGGCTCCGCCAGATCGTCAATCTCTTTTAAACCGTACCCTGTATGATTCAACACGACATCCACCATAATCTTGATGCCTCGTTCATGGGCTTCGTCGATCAGTGTATGAAATTCTTCCAACGAACCGAAGTGAGGATTCAGTTCACTAAAGTTATTGGCCCAATACCCATGATAACCATAGTAAGACTCCTCTTCTTCACCTTTACGGACATCGTATTTCACATTCTCCACAACCGGACTGATCCATACCGTGTTCACACCCAGCTCATCCAGGTAATCTAGTTTTTCCGTGATCCCTTCAAAGTCTCCCCCTTGATAGGCACCGCGTTTCGTTTTGTCATAGTTTAGATTATAGGGGTCATCATTCGTTGGATCCCCGTTGAAAAAACGGTCTGTCAGCATGAAATAGATGATGGATTCATCCCAGTCAAAATCATTTTCACCGACAGACTGCCTCGTTTTCACTTCCACTACTGCTCTGCCTTCATAAGTGTTTCCATAGTTGTCGACCACAGAAATAGGAATGGTCTTGTTTCCGGCCGTGACGTGATCGTCGACTGCCACCGTCACTTCTTTCAGTGATGGATCGATGGGCAGTGTTTCCGAGCCGCCGAGTGAAGAAAGGTCTGCTGTGATTTTATCCACTTGATTACCTTCCCCCAGACCGTCCACCTGCACGGATAACACAGCGTTCTCATTATAATCGATGGCTGCCGGTTCAACTGCCCCCGTTACGGTCAAGTCACCTTCTTGAAATTCAATGAATGAATTTCCATCGACCGAATTGTATGGATCACTGACCTCCGTTGTTTGGCCGTCTTTTGTCACGAGGTATGAATAGGGAGTCTTGCCATTGGGGATGTCCTCGTATGAAATCGTGAATCTCTCATTCTCAGGCTCATACGACAATTCTTTCGTTTCCCCGTTAAACTTCAATTCTACTTTGTCGATTGATTCCATGGCATCGTCTGCGAACAGCTCTTTGTCACGATAATAGAAAGTTGCGTTTCCCTGTTCGATGACCGGGGCCGAACCGTCAGGGACAATCCGGATTTCTTCGACACCGCTTGTGATGTAAGCTTTGGTAAGTGCATCGTTTTTGTTTACCTTGATGAAGCGGTCGCCAAATTCTTTTTCGGCCGTTTCCCAGTCTTCTGTACTGCGGAGCACGAATCCAAATTGTTCCGTTTCCGGCGCCACCGCGATATTCGCTGTCGCCACCCCGTTTTCATACGAATCAAAATTCAGTTGATCATCCTGCACCCCAGTATTCCAGGCCCAGATATTCCAGCCGTCATACTGTTTATCATCGCGGGTGTACGTGAAGCGAACCGTGCGTTCTGTCGACTGGCTGGTTTCCAGTGCCTCTCCAGCAGACAATGCCTCTGCCGCCTGAGCCGGCACGTAAGGAAGCCACAGACTCAATAACATCAACAGCGTCATGAAAACCGAGAAGCGTCGCTTTGTTCCTTTCTTCATGGTCATTTTTCCTCCCTTTTTTTAGAGAATGAGCGCAGTGGTGAAAACGTTTGCACAAGTATGCAGAAAAAAGCTTCATTCCCTCCTAAACAGCAGATTAAAGGCACATACTCTTTTCTATGACTTAAAATGCAAGCGTTTGCAATTATCTGTATTTTTAAATAGTACATGATTTTTACAAGCGGAACAATATGACGAAAGTCTCAAGCACACAAACAAAAGCCTGGAGTGGGGTTTGCCTCTCCAGGCTTTCCTCTTTCCGTTCCAAATGTAAACGGCTATTGGGACAAGGGACCTGTCCCCGCGTCCCATTCATTTCGAATGGATTGGACGTTCTTTTTCAGTAAGGATTTGATTTTTTCCCCGGTATGGCTCTTTTCCAGGTGTTTGGAGAAGTCATCTAAATGTTTCAGTGCTTTATCTGTATTGCCTTTATTATAGTGGTGCTGAGCCTGTTTCAGTCGGTTGATAAGCTGGTTCACTGTGGCATGATCAAGGTCTCCGCTTGCTTCCATACCTTTTATTTGAGCAGTCAGTGTGCCGGTCGTAACATCGACGGTGATTTCCAGCGGATTGGATGTGACCGTTTCTCCATTGTACGTGACAGTCGCCTTAATCTCGGCTGTGCCTGCATTGAGTGCTGTGGCTTCCCCTTCCTTCAGGTCCACCGTTTCCGGGTCACTATTTTCCCATTTAATTTCGGCACCCGCAAGATCAACCTGTTGACCATTTGCCAACGTCACCTTCAAATCTAGTTTCATGGACTCTCCCTGGAGAAGATGGGTTTCTTCTGAGGTCAGTTCCGCACCTTCGACAGATACTGGAAGCTTTAGTAAATCCGCTCCTTTTGCATAATAGATATTGCCTTCATTATCGACATCCATCAGGTTGACCGTATCTCCGATCAACTGCTTGCTCATCATGGTTTCAGGATCGATGACGGTCAATTTCCGCCCTGCTGTGGTATAAAGCATTCCCTGCTCATCCCATCTCATAAAGAACGGGCGCCATTGACTGCCCCGGTGGACACCGGTGTAAAATGATTTCTGCTTGATGATCTCCCTTGAATCAGGCTCCATCGCAAACACGACACTGTTTGCTTCTCCATCTTCATTCACTCCATAGGCGGTACCCCAGAGGTTCCCGTCAGGACCGAAGGATAACTCCCCTATCATTTCCGGTGTTTCGATACCTTCCACTTCCAGGTCAAATAATTCGTATTCCCCGGTATTCGCTTCATACTTAAACATCCTCGCTTTTTCTTCTGTCGGATCTATGCCCAGTCCGCCGGCAGTGGTAGATCCTCCGTATAACATTCCGTCCTTATAAGCGAGGCCGATAATGCTCTGATTTTCAACGATATTCCGGATCGTATTCCACTCACCCGTTTTCTCATCGTAAATGGTCAGTGCGCCGCCGAGCTTGCCGTAATCAGAAATGGTTCCTGTGAATAATTTATTGTCACCTGATGCAAAGGTGAACGGCCTGCTCTGGTCCTCCCCGATATTATGCACCATTTCGGGATTATCCCCGCTGCCGCCGTCTTCATATTTAAAAGGAAGTTCTGGGTTGAACTTGTAAATTTGTGCACCTCCGTAAATCCCCATGTATACATTCCCGTTCATAAATCCGATTCCCTCGATCTGGTGAGGATTCCGTTCGCGGAGCAGATACGATTCCGCGGCTGTATCATAGACCCCGAACGAACCTTGATAACCGCCCATATACACCTTCTCATCAGGACCAATTTCGAGGCTTTGAATCGAGAGACCTTGCAGATCCACCTCAGGGTAGACGACTTTGACTTCATTTGTGCCAGGATTATAGGTGGAGTATTCGATTTGATGGTGAAGGATCGACAGGACCTGTTCACCTTCCTCATTGGTTGTCCACTCATAGGCTTTTACCGGTGAGGAAGGTAAAGTGACCGTTGGCTCTACCGGCTGTGTTTCATCCGTTTCCATATTATAGGTCCACAGTTCGCTCGTACGCTTGTCTTTAAAGTAAATCAAGCTTTCATCATAAGGCGAAGGAGGTGAAATCAACCCGTCATAGGCAGACTCGTCTTCCCAGTTCATTTCATGGACCACTTCTCCTGTGTCCACGTCCAGAACAAGCAGGCTCGTACCGTATGCGACAAATAATCTGTCACCATATTCCCAGACATTCGAAACAGATGTACTGCTGCCCGTGATCGGAAGGTCGACTTCCTCCCTTTCCCCGCTTTCACGGTTCATCTTCATCAAATAGGCTGTTGTACCAATTCCTACATATAAGTTTTCATCCGTTACACCAAGTCCCCTTGCGTAGTTCTGTTCTTCATGGAAGCGGCCAAGATCCGTAAGGGTATCAGCCTCAATATCATATTCGAACACTTTGGCATTCGGATAAGTTGCCCCGTAGATCTTCCCATCTTCTGTTGCATCCAGCTGCCAGATCCAGTTATCGGAAGGACTCTTACCGACTTCCTCCAGTTTCTTTTCGTCCACCAGGTATCTGTACAAAATGCCGTTGTAGGTACCGGCAAAGTACACATTCCCATCCGACCCGATTGTCATCCCCCATACGACATCACTGCCCGGCAGTTCATGGGAGAAAATCTTTTCCCCGGTTTCAGCATCGTTGGCATAAAAAGTTGCCGGGGACCCATTCGTCGCATAGTAGACTTCACCGTCGCCGATGGCAGCTCCCTGGGTTTTGGCCGCCAGTGCCGATGGACCAAGGTTGATGGGGTCCCCGTATTCAAATGGCAGCTCCAGCTGTTCGTTCGATTTTTCGAAAAATTTGATGTTATCATAGTATCCCTTTGTTACTGTGCTCGTGGTCTGATAGAGGAAGACCTTGACTCCCGCAGCACCGGCAGGAGCGTTGGCCTCAATCGCAACTTCCTGCCACTCTCCCTCCTTTAGCCCTTCGAAATATTTTGGTGTATTCCCAAAGTTCTTTCCTTCATCATCATACCAGCGCAGCCAGATCCCGGGATTGCCGGTTACCAATTCGTCTGCAAACAGCTGAGCAGTCAGCTTATAGGAATTCCCTTCCTTCACTTCAATCAACTGACTGAAAAGGCCGAAAGATCCCGAGTTGTCAACCCTGAGGCTCCTCTCTCCTTCAAATGCCTTTTCGTTCGACACATTCATGCCGGTTTTAAGACCTCCACTCCAGACCACCCAAGCGGAGATGTCCTTATCCGACCCCGGAATCGCTTCAAACCCTCCGTTTTCTACCTGAAGCTCTTCCCATCCCCCATCAGCCGACACCGCCGGCTGAAGTGACGGGACCAATGAAATGAACAATAGTAAAGAAATCATGACTGAAACTGTACGCAGTACTTTTCTACTCATTTTGTTTCTCCCTTCTTCATTTCGTATTTTATACGAGAGGAACGGCCCTTTTATAAGAAAGGACTTCTTTTATCTCCCTCCTTCATCCTTTGATCTGCCATTTCTACTCTCTTAAGAGACACTGAACAGGACATAACAACCAGAATCCAGCAACCGTATTTGCACCTTTTTCACGCAGCAATCGCATACTCTTCACCCACTCATTTCCTATAAGCGATTTCACCATTGATCATCGTCGCTTCCACCGACAAATCCTGATTCAATACGACGATATCGGCATCATACCCTTCCTTTATCTTTCCTTTGGAAGCTGATTTCCCTGTGGCTGCAAGAGGACCTCTGCTTGCCATATAAACTGCATCTTCCAGTGAGATGCCGCAATGCTCGACAACATATTTCACCCCTTTGTCCAAGGTGATCGCACTGCCTGCCAGTGCACCGCCCTTCAATGTCACCTTGTGACCTGTTTTTATCAGATCCTTTCCACGACAGGAATATTCTCCATCCTTTAGATCGTTGTAGCCCGTGCAATCCGAAATAAGGATCATTTTCTCCCTGCCTTTGACCTTGAATAATAGTTCGATCATTCGCGGGTGGACATGTTGGCCGTCCGGAATGACTTCACAGGTCAGCTCATCAAAATATAAAGCAGCGGCTGCCGTTCCCGGGGTCCGGTGATGGACCGGGCTCATGGCATTGAACGTATGGGTGGTCTGAGTCAAACCGTACGTAATCGCGGCCTCGATTTCTTCGAGTGATGCGTTTGTATGGCCTGCAGAAAGGCAGATCCCTTTTGAACGGAGTTTCTCAAATAGCGGGAAATCCCCTGCTTCTTCAGGTGCAAGCGTTATGATTGAGATGATATCGGAGAAAGGCAGGAGGACATTTTCCGCCTCTTCGGCTGTGAGCGTCCGGATAAGAGACTTTTTCTGGGCACCCGGATATTCAGGACTGATCCAGGGACCTTCTATGTGTACACCAAGCAGCTGAGCGCAGGATGGTAAACCCGTGAACCCTTCGGAGGACTCCAGGAAATCAATAAGATCCTGCCGCTCGGAAGTTCTTGATGTTGCCAGAAAAGATGTTACGCCAAAGCGCGGCAGTTTCTTGGCAATTTCACCAAAGGCTTCAGCAGAATCCATAAAGTCGAAGCCGCTGACACCATGGATATGCAGATCGACAAACCCGGGACAGATCACCCCGTTCGTTTCGTATACTTCCGCGTCATTTGAGAGCGGGGTGTCACGAACACACACGATTTTCCCATTCAATATCCCGACCACTTTGTCTTTATGTCTTTGGCCGTCTGTGATGAGATCACCTTTTAAATAAAACAAATGAGGATCCTCCCTCCTGAAATGGGACGATGAACCTGTCCCCCTGTCCCAATTATAGATGCACGGAGGTTTTTGTATTGCTTGATGTGTAAGCGGCAAGGGCGGCTTCCAATGCTTTCAGGCCATCGTAACCGGTAATAGACGGCTTTCTTTTCTTCTCAACACAGTCAACGAAGTCCTGAATGAGTCCGTAGTCCATGTCATTCCCATAGAAGACATGCTGCAGGGATTTCGTATCACTCTTGAACAGTCTGAAGTGTTCTTTGAAGGCATCTGCCTTGACGGTTTTCTTCGTGCCGATCACTTCGATTGCGGCATCGCCCCAAATCGGATATTCGGTGAACCGGGACCAGCTTGCGTCATGGGATGCGATGACGCCATTCTCAAATTCAATTGTCAGGATACCCGCATCGTCTATTTCAATGTCATGGAAAAATGAATCGACGATTGCATGGACAGAGGAAATCTCCTTTCCAGAGTACCAGCGCATTATATCCACCATATGGACGGTGTGATCGAGGACGGCTCCACCTCCCGATTGTTCCGGATCAATGAACCATCCGCCGGGATTTTGTCCGCGGTTTGTCGTCCGGAATGCCACGATATCGCCAAGCTCGCCTTCATCGATCCTATTCTTCAACTGCATAATCGGGTCGCTGAATCTGACCGGGAAGGCGATCTGCAGGATGACTTCATGCTCTTCACAGACTGAAATCATCTCTTCGGCATCTTTTACATTCGTGGCGATCGGTTTTTCACAAAGGATATGTTTCTTCGCTTTTGCAGCATTCAGAACCATTTCTTTATGCCGGCTGTTTTCACTGCATATGATGACAGCATCCATATCAGCAGCCAGAAACGCTTCCTGATCTCGAAAGTACTCCGTATGATAGGAATCAGCGGCTTCTTTGCCCCGCTTCTCATCGTCATCATAAATGCCGGTGATGTCTACGCCGGATAGCTTCATCAAGCTGTCTGCATAGCTGTACGCATGCATGTGGGCAAAGCTCATCATGCCAATCTTCATTCACCGCCACCCCCTTTTACAAGTGTCTTATATCGCTCCAATTGTTCATGAAATGCCCCATCGGCTGGATGGGATTTTTCTAAGATGTCTTCAGCATAATAGACGAGCGGAAGAGAAGTGAGTCCGGTTGGTTTGATCGGGGTCATTTCATCGCTGTCAAACTCTGCGATTGTTTGTATCCCGCTCCATTCAAACTCAATCCGTTCTGCTCCTTCATCAAACGTGTACTCCAAATGAGCCATCTTCCCCCCGCTGAATCTGGTTGTTATGATGACATGATAAGGAACCTTGCCGCGATCCGTGGACAGGACCTTTATTTCTTCGACTTTCCCCGCAATGGAAGACAGAACGAAGAGGTCACCATACATGACGGCTTCGTGATCATATTTTGACAGGATTCTTCTGAGACGAAGAACTCCTTGGGATTTCCCGTCAGCTGTTATGACATCTTTCATGCGTTGAAAAAAAGGATACAGCTCCAAATCAAAGTAGACGTTCACGTTCGTCTCCCCTATGAAACCCTCTGCCAAATCAATCGGTATGAACAGGTTATCGGCGTTTTCCCCAATCGATTTCACCCTCTTATCTTCCCGAGAAAGAAGCATGATTTCCTCGGATACTGACCGCTTTATTTTTCCCAATCTGCCAATCACCGCATTCTTCATAAGAAACCTCCTATTCAATTAGTTTTTTCAGGCGCCTGACGGCTTCTTCGTTTGACTCTTTCGCATCATCTTGTCCCTCGTATTCAATGGAGAGCCAGCCCTGATAGCCTTCCTCCTTCAATCCCTCCACAATATAGGCCAAGTCGACCTGCCCATCTCCAGGGACGGTTCCGATCAGTTCGACTCCCTGCGTGGATTTGAATCCTTTCAACTCTTCAGCGGCATCTTTTTCCCTGAAATCCTTGAAATGTACATGGACAATATCGGACTTCAATCTGTCGAAAGCGTGCTGCGGTTCTTCGTGGACCAGCAGAAAGTTCCCTGTGTCAAAGGTCGAACGGACGCAGGGGCTGTCAACTTTTTCTATGATTTCTTTCACCTGCTCACTCTTACCGGCAAGCAGGCCGTGATTTTCAATGGCTAAGTAAACTTGTTCTTCTTCCGCTTTTACTGCACACTTCTTCAACCCTTCGATAATCCAGCTTTGACCGTCTTCGTAGGTCAGGTCACCGTGGAGGTCACCGCAGAAAACCCGTACGATATTTGTCCCCAGGCTCTTTGCGGTCGTAATTCCGTCCAGAACCTTCTCCGCCTCTGCATCGCGGGCTTCCTTGGACTCTTTGACAAAGTTATTGGATACATCATAAGCGGAAACGACCAGATCATGTTCCTTTAACGCCTGTTTGACTTGTTCGATTTCCTTCTCCTTTTCGGTACCGCTTTTCCAGTAAAAATCGAGCAGCTCGACACCGTCCAGGGAAATCCGTTTGGCATAATCGATGAAATCGATGATGGACCACTTTTCTTTTTTGATGGCGGCTGCCAGGCTGTACATGCTGATGCTGATTTTCATGGTATTCCTCCTTATTTGGATGAGGCAGTTAAATGGGGTGTTGATTTCCGCTCGCCTTCATGTGAAGACCGGAAATCTTTCATGTCTATATGAATAATTGTCCAGCAACAAAGGCTAATTTTTTTTCATCATGAAACGAATTCGTTTCATGAGTGAACTGAGGATATACTTCGATCTCTTTATCTGCTGACCGCAGATGGTTAAAGGCGGCAAAGACGGTCGAAGGCGGCGTAACCGAATCTTCCAGCCCTGCCGCCAGCAAGGCCGGGCAAGTGATGGATTCACAGAAATGAAGGCTGTCGATATAGCTCAACGTCTTCTTTACCGCATCCTGAGTCTGGTATTGCGGGTCGTTCCATTTGAAATATTGGACGATTTCCATATAAGGACCGAGAAGGGCGATGTCGAGCGCCCGGTCAAAGTGTGTAAGGAACGGCCAGTCAGAAACGACAAAGTCCAGATTACCGTCGAGTCCCGCCGCTCCGAGGGCAAGCCCGCCTCCCTGGGAAGAGCCCATCACTCCCAGTTTCACCGCTGTTACAGGGGCATCTGCAGACTTGATCCAGTCCAGCTGGGCAAGGATATCCCGGTATACATTGGTATAATAATAGTTTTCAACATCCAGGATGCCATTCAGCATCCATCCCGGCACCCTGCTTCCGTTCCCGTATCTTGCAAAGTCGGGGGAAGACCCTTGGCCCCGGATATCAAATGAATAGACAGCCGCTCCGAGCGCTGTCCATTTTAAATAATCGGCCGCGAGCCCGCAGCTGCCGGTATATCCATGAAAACATACGATGACCGGGCATTCTTTCACTCCAGCGGGTTTCATGAATATACCGGTTAAAGGTGTTTCATCCCAGCTCTCGAAAACGAGATCCGTCACTTCCACGGAAAGCACCGGGTACATACGCCTTGTTGCTCTTACCACAGGATGGAATGACTTCATCCTTTTTTTCTGCATTAACCAGAAATGATTGAAATCATCCGGTTTACCGGTAAGCCCCGGCTTAAATTCGCGTAATTGTTCAAGAGGAAAATCCCCAACGTTTCGTCCCATGAGCGGTCCCCCTATTCCCTTAAAATGGCCATTCAAGCTCGAATCCTTCCTGTTGAAGTTCATGCTGGAATTTCGCTAATAACTGTTTATCTTCCCGGACTGATTTCGGGTCGATGTCGTGTTGTATACAAAAGGAGGTCAGTGCACCGCATGCTTCACCGATGTTCCACTCCACCGGATGCAGCCTGTAGCAGCCGTTTGTAATATGGGTGGTCCCGATGTTCTTGCAGCCAGCCAGCAGGTTATCCGCATCTTTCGGGATGAGTGCCCCGAGTGGAATATAAAATGGGAGAGCTTTAACATCGAGATAATTTCTCCCTGTCATGCTGGGATGCAGATCGATACTGTATGACCCGATCCCCACGCGGTCTTCATACTTTTTCCCAGTGGCTCCATTATGGCAGGACGGGGAGACATCCTGTTCGACGACTGTATATTCCGCCTTGATTCGTCTCGACTCCCTGATGTAAGGGGCTTTGGCCAGACCATCTTCTGTCTCGAATAAATCCTTTCTCAGCTTCAGCCCCGGATATCCCTTTCCGCCGTCTGGCCTTGGGGCTTCTGTCTGAAGCCAATACAGCAGGGAGAGACTGAGCTGTTTTCCCTGATACAGGTTCTTCTCTTTTTCCTCTTCCGGCACGTCATAGACATTGCCCAGAAAGTAATCGTTTTGCGGCCAGTTCATCAACGTGACATCGCCGGCGGGGTAGTCAGATTCGAATTGACTGCGGTCATATATTCTCCTGTATTCCCATAAAGGAAAACCCTCTTCTTCTCGGAACAGCGTATACTTCCGTTTCTCCTTGGTGATCGGGTGAGGAGCATAAAAGCTCAGCAATTTATCCGGCCAGATATCCGGGTGGAAGTTCCGCCAGAAAGAGTACATATCAGGCTCCGGAATGGTGTGATCTTCACCATCCCTGTATTCCAAACCGAGCACATACGTAAAAGCCTGTATGTCTGACGGATCTGCCGCTTCCGGCGCATGCGGTTCCCCTGTTTCCGCCTTGGCTTCGGCACCGGTCACATACTCCATCCCGGCAAGCGGCAGTAAGTCTCCCGCTTCCGTCGCGTCAATATAATACCGTGCACCTATTTCTTCCATCGTCCCTGATCCGCCGTTCAGAAGTGTGACCGCCTGGATCTTCTTCCCCCGTTTCGTTACAGATGTCACCCTCGTATGGCGCAGGATGCGCAGTTGATTGGTCAGGACATATGGGAGCAGCATTTCGTTCAATACATGGAGGGTGACTCGGGGGTCATGACAGATATTGCTCACCAATCCGTTTCCCGGATTCAGGAAGTCCTTTGATTCGCCGGCATGTAAGTTACGCCTGTACACTTCCCTGACTCTGCTGCGATACTTCCGGTACCTTGAGGTCGATCCGTATTCTTCTATCCATTTATGCTCATCCGGAGGGACACCCTGGGAAGTAACCTGACCGCCTATCCAGTCCGTCTCTTCCGTCAAGATGACCTGTAAGCCTTTTGAGCAGGCAGCCATCGCAGCTGCACATCCACCAAGTCCGCCTCCTGCAATCAACAGATCCACTTCGGCACGGGCCATCATAAATATACTTCCCTGCCCGTTTTGGCAGATTCATAGACCGCGTTAAGCATTCTCATCACCTGAACACCATCCGATACAGGTGCAATCGTCTCTTTTCCCTCCAGGCAGCATGAGACAAAATGATTGATTTCATTGCTGAAGGCTTTTGTGAAATCAAACTTCAAGTTATCGACCTGAGGGGTGATATTAAGGATGGTGTTATGCTTTTCGGTGACGATCGCCAGCTCGGGTTCGATTTCTGCTCCACCTTTATCGCCGAACAATTTTACATACAATTCATCTTTTTTCGCCTGCAGCGTAAAACTGACATCGACCAGCAGTGAAGCCCCGTTTTCAAACCGGATCAGCGCATTGGTCAGGTCCTCCACATCATTGAGTCCGGGATCGTAATCGGCAGCTTGATAGAATGAGAGATTCTCGATATGGCTGCGATTACCTAATTTTGAGTAAGCATTTCCACTCACCGATACTGGTTTCGGTTTCCCCATGAAGTACCAGCAGATATCAATCATATGGACACCTAAATCGATTAACGGCCCGCCGCCGGATTTCGTCCGGTCACTGAACCAGCCTCCCGGGTTTCCCAGTCTTCGAAGACAGGACGTTTTCGCATAATAGATTTCCCCGAGTTCTCCATGATCCACAAAATTCTTTAATAGCTTCGCATTATCACCGTGACGCCGCACGAAACCGACTTGCAGCACTTTACCGGATTCCTTTACAGCCGCTTCCACTGCCAGCGCTTCCTCCACCGTCATGCACAACGGTTTTTCAACGAGCACATGTTTATCCGCATTCAAAGCAGCTATCGCAATCTCTGCATGTGAGTTATTCCATGTGCAAATACTGACCGCATCGATTTCGTCATTTTCCAATAAATCTTTGTAATCGCTGTATAATTGAGTGACACCGTATAATTCGCCCTTTTCCGCGAGCCTTCCTTCGTTTACGTCGCATAAAGCGATCAGTTCCGCCTCTTCATTGGCGAGGTATGGCTTGATATGGAATTCAGAAATGGATCCCGTCCCTATTACCGCAACTTTCAACATCGCACTCTCTCCCCTCGAAACTTAATTAAGCCGGATTTCTTTACCGAGATTCGATGATTCATAGATTCCCATTAACATTTTCAGCACTTCATATCCATCTTCGCCGTCACTCAACGGGCTTGATCCTGCGCGGATGCAGTCGATGAAGTGTTCGATTTCGTCCTTGAATGGATCATTATCTTCAAATACTGGCTGTTGTTTACTCAGGAGTCCATCCACTTCTGTATAAATGGCAAGAGGCGACAACGAAGCACCGCCTTTATCTCCCAGTATTTCAATTTGTATCCCTTCATCCTGCTCAGCATTCACCGCCCAGGCGATTTCCAGTGAAAGGACGATCCCGTTCTTGAACCGGATCCATGCTGAACCGAAATCCTCAACATCGAAAACATGACTGCTGTTCAATCGTTTGTTGCTCGATTCCCAGCTTGATACATACTTCGTTCCATAGTTCCCGAATCCGGCAATCGTTTTGCCTGTGATAGTCTGCGCTTCCGGCCTGCCGATCAGCCACCAGGCCAAATCCAGTACATGCACTCCGATATCCATGAGTGCGCCTCCGCCGGCCAATGACCTATTGGTGAACCAGCCCTTTGGCGTACCGCGGCGCCTGAACAGCTTCGCCTTCACATAGTAGGGGTTCCCGAAGGTTCCCTTTGATGCAAAATCTTTCAGAATCCTGACATCATTTCGAAACCGGTGGGTCATTCCTGCCATCGTTAAGACATTCTTGTCCTTGGCAAGCCGTAAATAGTCTTCTACTTCTTTCGACACCGTCCCGATCGGTTTTTCCATAAAGACATGGATCCCTTTTGCAGCAGCCTTCACAGCAATCGGGATATGTGTCTGGTTTGGCGTACAGATCATGACGGCATCCAGGACAGATTTCTCAAGCATCTCTTCTGCGCTTTGAAATGATTGGGGGATATCATATTTCTGAGCAATCATCCTCGCCCTTTCGTCATCCAAGTCGGCCACCGCCGCCAATACCGCATGTTCTGCGGCTTTCAAATACTTGATATGACTGGTTTCCGCAATGGATCCCAAACCAATCAGGCCGATATTCACATGACTTTTCATAGACTCACCCCTTACTCTGAAAAGTTGATTACTTTCGTTAACGTTACAGATTGCTTATTTACTAGTTCCCCATAAGCAGAAGCTGCTTCATTAAAGCCGACCTCCTCTTTGACGAACGGGCTCACATCGATCCTGCATTCACTCACCAGTCTGATATACTCGATTAGATTCCTGCCCTCCGTCCAGCGGACAAAGCCGTATGGATAATCGACGGCCTCAGCCTCATAATCCTTATCGTACCGTCCGGGTCCGCCTGCCCGGGAAATCAGGAGCTCAGCTTCTTTACTGAACATTAAATTGCGCGGGAAGTCGGGTTCGATGTCACCGACGATAACCACCTTCCCTTTATTCCGGATCCATTCAAGACTTTGACCGGTCAGGGGCGATCTCTTGCCGCCGGCACATAATAATACGGCATCTGCCCCATTTCCATTGGTGCATTCCGCTATTTCCGCTTTCATTTCCTCCATATTGGAGAAGGCTTTGATTCTTGTATTCTCCTTAACCATGTTCGACCGCTCTTCGTGAAGATCGTATGTAATCACGTTATACGAAGCAGCATCCGCGATCTTGGCAATCATCTGACCGAGAAGCCCCAGTCCAACGATGACGACCGTTTCCCCGAATTGGAGTTTGGCGATTCTGAGCGCATGGATGGCAATCGCTCCGATCCCACCGAGTGCCGCCTCTTTCGGCTCTACATTCTCAGGCACCTTCGCATATAAGGTTTTCGGAACAAGCAAGGTATCGGCGTGCTGAACGTAAGGCGCGCCGTACACTGCGACGAGATCACCTTCTTTGACATCGGTGATACCGCTGCCCGCTTCTTCCACGACACCCATCGCACTATAACCGAGCGTAACCGGCTCATCTTTACTGTTTTCAATAATCGTCAATTCCGTTCCAGGCGAAATGACAGAGTAGAGTGTTCTCACCAATATATAGGAAGGCTTCACTTCCGGCTTCTCCTCTATTACCATTTCCACCCGTTTGTTTGAGACTGCAATTTTCCTCATCAGATCCCCTCCGTGTCTGTCCGTCCTCTCTAATTGCCAAGCCATCTTGCCAAGTTCTCTTCAACGAAAGCATCGTCATGCAAATGAGGGTATGC
Organism: Bacillus haikouensis; assembly: GCF_013179555.1. GTDB lineage: Bacteria > Bacillota > Bacilli > Bacillales > Bacillaceae_B > Rossellomorea > Rossellomorea haikouensis_A. The sequence goes on along the minus strand of NZ_JABMCR010000048.1, from coordinate 2,683 downwards.
TGCATATACACGATTAATTTCGTCCAATTGACCCGGACTTAACTCTTCCTGGTCAAGCAGACACCAGCGCCCTTTCATTAAACCCTGGCTTGCCAAAACCTGGTTGATTCCCGCGATACTGCCTTTGAATTGGTTCCTGGCATCAAAGAACGCACCATTCGCATCCGTGATTTCCTGTGCCAGGGTCAGCATGCTCTCCGATATACAGTCATGATCCCTCACTTGCTTGATTTCGTTAAAAAGTTCGACCGCCCGTTTCGTCCAAACCGACCAGTGCCCCAATAGCCCGCCTGCGATGCGCTTTTCCTGTACAGTCCCGGCTGCATTGAACTTGAAGGTTGTCAATAAATCGTGGACGATATTGTCGTCATTACCCGTGTAGAGGGCGATATCATCGCTTCTTCCGGAATGGCATACAGCCCGGACGACCTCGTTTGTCAAATAACGGTCAAACGGGGCAAGCTTTATGGCATGAACATTCGGGATGCCGGCGAACCTCTCCCAAAACTGATACGATAACACCCTGCCTCCCACAGCCGGCTGCAGATAGAAGCCAAACACCGGGATGATTTCCGCCACTTTCTTCGTCCGTTCCAGCAACTGGTCTTCGGAATAACCCTGAAGCCCGCCCATACTTAATAGCCCTAAATCATACCCGATGCCCTTACTGAATTCCGCCTCTTCGACCGCCTGTTCAACCGGCCCGCAAATCCCGGCTATTTTAATAAATGAATCGGGCACATGGGCTTTTTTTATTTCTTCGACTGCAAGCTTCAATACCCTTTGATAAAGATTGAACCGGGGTTCACGTATTTCAAATTGGGTTGTGTGGACCCCCACTGCCAAGCCTCCCACACCTGAATCGATATAATACCTTGTCAAAGCGCGCTGGCTCATTTCATCGAGCTCTTTATCCTTCGTTATGGCAAGCGGATGGGCAGGGATGAAGGCCCCTTCGTGTAAGGATTTCTTAACCTGTGATTTCAGCATTTAAAATGCTCCCTGCCGCTCTTGAAAGTGAGTCGGCTTGTTGTAGGTATAGCCGTCATCCCCCACCCACTCTGCCGTCATATCAATCATCTGCCCGATCGTAACTTTCGGATAGCCGAATAATTTATGAGCCTGTGAAGCATCATTCAGCAACGCTGTCGGCTGCTCTTCATTGACGAATACAGCTTGTTTGGCGAATCGTTTGGCAAATTCTTCTGCGAGCCAGCGGACAGAAATCGTCTCCGGACCCGTCACATTCAAGATCTTCGGCGGTGAATCCGTATGCAATAGAGACCGGATTGCATATTCATTCGCATCCCCCTGCCAGATCACGTTTACATTTCCCATCGTCAGGTCGATCGGCTGCCCATTATAAACCTGTCTTGCCACCTCAAGCAGAACACCATAACGCAGATCGATCGCATAATTCAGCCTGAACATCAGCATCGGTGTGTTATTCTTATGGGAAAAGTATGTCAGCACACGCTCCCGCCCCAGACAGGACTGGGCATATTCCCCGATGGGATTCACCGGCTGGCCTTCCGAGCAGTGACTGCTAATGACCTCTGTCAGCGGGTAGACATTACCAGTTGAAAATGCGACGATCCGCGAGCCGGTGAATTTATCGGCAAATCTGCCCGGCAGATAAGCGTTCATCGCCCATGTGAAGTGTTCATTCCCGACCGTTCCAAACTTGTTTCCTGCCATGTAGATGATGTTTTTCACATCAGGCAGTGCTTGAAGATCTTCATCCTTCAATAAATCGGCAGAAATCGTGTGAATGCCGAATGCATTTAATTCATTTCGCAATTCAGGTTTGGAAAACCGGGACACACCGTAAACTTTTTTATTCAACCCTGCCTTGTCAATGGCCCTCTTTGCCATCTTGGCAAGTGTCGGACCCATCTTTCCCCCTGCACCGAGAATCATGATGTCCCCATCCAGCTTGCTTACATCATGAATCAGTGCCTGTGAAGGTTCTGTCAGAAAAACCTCTAATTCTTCAATCGTTTTCATCAAACCACTCCTAAACTGTAAGATTGAACTTTCAGAAAATTACTTACCAACATCTTATGAACCGGCATATTAAAAGACAAGTCTTTAATTGGTCTTTAAATTTATCGCTCGGTAATAACTATCACAATATAATTTTGACAATTCAGATAATTATACGTATCATATTGACAAAAAGACATGTCTATAAATGGGACATAGGGGGGATGAGTGTTTGAAAAGCCAAAAAACCATACATGATAACTCTGAAATCAATATCGGTATCATTGGACCTGAAGAACTTGTCGATCAAACGAAAGAAACATTAAAATCATTTCCGAACTTCAAGCCATTCTTTGGAGTCATCAAACCGGGTAGCCTCATTGCTGAAGTTGCAAAAGATTTAATGTATGACGCAGATGTCCTCATGTTTACCGAATACCATCTGTATAACCTTGCAAAACAGTTCATTGATTTTCCCATCCCGGTCCATCATGTCCCGCTGATGGGAACTGGATTATACAGATCTCTCTTCCTCATCAAAAACAATCATGGATTAAAAAACCTTTCGATTGATACCATTGAAAAGAAATATGTCGAAAAAATATTGGGCGAACTTGTAGAAGAAAATTATGAACTCCAGGTATTTCCGAAAAACTCCACCCCTCCGTTGATCAGCGACATTGTCGATTTCCATGTG
>NZ_JABMCR010000479.1 GCF_013179555.1 Bacillus haikouensis | reverse complement strand
AGTAGTTCCCTTCGATCCGAATGATTCTTTCAGCTGGTACTCCGACGTTTTTGTGCCAGATTTCAAAAGCTTCTTCATCTTCAGGGTGAATAGTGACGGATAATTTCTCTGGATCAAACCCGATCCACTTTTTATCAGTCAGGAATTCCCAAGCCCATTCAATTGATTCCACTTTGAAATAGTCTCCGATTGAAAAGTTCCCCAGCATTTCAAAGAAAGTATGGTGACGAGCCGTTTTACCGACGTTCTCAATATCATTTGTGCGGATGGATTTCTGTGCATTGACGATTCTCGGATTTTGCGGAATGACACGGCCGTCAAAATATTTCTTTAACGTCGCGACCCCGCTGTTAATCCATAATAATGAGGGATCTTCATGCGGCACGAGAGATGCACTGGGCTCTACACTGTGACCTTTCTCTTTAAAGAAATCTAAAAACATCTGGCGGATTTGTGCTCCGGTTAATTTGTTCATATGAACTTCCTCCTTTGGTTTATGTACTTAAAAAAGAATACAAAAAAGCCCTCATCCCAAAAACAGGGACGAGAGCTGGCTCGCGGTACCACCCTGGTTGTGAAAATGTAGAAATCTCATCTTCACCCCTCAAAAAACACCTTAACGCGGGTCAGGCGGCAGGGTTTTCCTGCACTCTGGATTAGCGTTCGATTATCCTTCATCTGGAATTCCTTTCAGCCTAGGGAATTCCTCTCTTACGTGCCGGTACACTCAGATGGGCTATAATCTACTGGATCCTTCATCATTTTCAGCTTATAACTTTATTGTATATGTTGGATTATAGAAATATTCAAACCTTTTGTCAATGTTATCACGTCAGTTTTTTGTATGAACGAAATGGGTCCTTCCATGCAAGACAGCCACTTTTATAACTGCGAGGACTGGAACGGCCACGATCATCCCGATGACCCCGCCTGTTTCCCCCCCGATAATAAGGGCTCCCATGATGAACAAAGGATGCATATGGAGACTTTTACCTACAATCATTGGCGATAGTATGTTTCCTTCCAGGAACTGCAATACAAGTACCAATATAACGACATACAGGATCATATTCAATGAAATGGTACTGGCAACAATCACTGCTGGGACAGCACCTATGATCGGGCCAAAATAGGGGATGACATTCGTTGCCCCCATGATGACACCCAGTATCAAAGGATATTTCATACCTAAAAACCATAGCACTGCCGCTGAAATACCGCCGATGATCAAACAAACCAGCAACTGACCGCGGATGTAGCCTCCCAATGATTCATCCACATCCTGCGAGAACCTTAATGCACTTTGCCTCCATCGCACAGGGGTCAGTTCCCAAAAAAATTTCTTTACTTTCGTAATATCCTTTAATAGATAAAATGATACGAATGGAATGATCGCAATGAGAAGCAGGCTGTTCATCAGTTTCAATAGGACAGCAAGTGCCCCAGCCACCAGACCCGTGAGCCAGCCTTCGATTCCATCGATCCTGTCATCCAATTGAGTCTGAATCCCGTCCGGCCATGTCGAAGTTTCACTTTGTATGTAATGGAGCCACTTCTGGTACTGAGACGTGAACAAAGGCGCGTTTTCAGACAAATCCCTCAATTGATGAATAATGATAGGAGTCCCTTTATAAAGAGCATATCCCAGACCTCCAAAAAAAAGAATATAAATGAACATGATGGCAATGCCGCGGTGTATGCCCGCTTCATGAATCTTCTCCACTAACGGGTGAAGCAAATAGGCAATGAACCCGCCGATCAGGAATGGCAGGAGTGATAACATCAGAATGTCCAAAATCGGATGCCAGACAGGCTTCAATAAAAAAAGGATATACAGAAAAACGGCGCATAAAAGTCCTATTGAAAGTCTGTACAGCCATTTTGCATATGTTTTTGTTTCCATCCGGCATCCCTCCTTCTTACCCTTTATTGTTAGAAATTGGGGGAGGTTTTTATAC
>NZ_JABMCR010000478.1 GCF_013179555.1 Bacillus haikouensis | reverse complement strand
GAATTCACTACGTTTGCTGCAGGCTCTGTATTAATTGCAGTTCCTATCGCATTTTTATTCCTTTTCTTCCAGAAATACTTCGTTTCAGGATTGACGGCAGGGGGTACGAAAGGATAATCTTAAAGGCGTTACTAACTATTGAGGAGGAGCGGAGATGAAAAGAAGAGTACTATCTCTCATTTTAGTCCCGTTTCTTCTTTTTTACGCCCTTCCGGTAGGTGCAGTTGAAAAAGAAGAACGAAAGTGGCAGGATGAAACAATCTATTTTTTAATGGTAGATCGCTTTAATAATGGTGATACAAGCAATGACAAAGATGTGAACACAAAAGATCCCAGGGCTTATCAAGGCGGTGACTTCCAGGGGATAATCGATCGCCTGGATTATATCAAAGATATGGGGTTTACCTCCATTTGGCTGACGCCGGTCTTTGAAAACCAGCCTAAAGGTTATCATGGGTATTGGATTACAGACTTTTATAAGACTGAAGATCATTTCGGATCGATGAAAACGTTTAAGAAGCTTGTTGATGAAGCCCATAAGAGAGATATGAAGGTTGTTCTTGATTTTGTCGTGAATCATGTGGGGGAGGATCATCCCTGGACGAATGATCCTGAGAAAGAAGACTGGTTCCATGAGAAACAGCCCATGAATTTTTCGAATAAGGAAAGTCTTCAGAATGCCTGGTTATATGGCTTGCCTGATTTGAACACAGAAAATCCCGAGGTGAGAGAGTATCTTTTTGATGCTGCGAAATGGTGGATAGAAGAAACCGATGTAGACGGATATCGATTGGATACAGTACGACATGTGCCTCAGGACTTTTGGAAAGAATTCAGTAAAGAAGTAAAGTCGGTGAAAGACGATTTCTACCTTCTTGGCGAAGTGTTTGATCGTGATCCCGAGAAAATAGCGGAATATAATGATACAGGAATTGACGGTTTCGTTAATTTTCCTCAAGCAGAAGAATTACGTTCAGTATTTAAAAAAACGGATACCTCCATGGACCGTTTGTTTAATTTCTCTAAATATAATGAAACTTTCTATGAAAATCCTTACTTAATGGGAACATTTATAGACAATCATGATATGGAACGCTTCACACGATTGCTGGTACAGGAGAAAGTGTTTCCGGGAACCAGATGGAAGCTTGCGTTGACATATATGTACACAACTCCGGGGATACCGATTGTTTATTACGGATCTGAAATCGCCATTGATGGGGGCGAAGACCCTGATAACCGGCGACTGATGAATTTCAGGGCAGACAAAGAGTTGATCGATTTTATCTCAACACTGGGAAAGGTACGCAATGAATACCCTGCTTTGACGAGAGGAACGGTCGAACCGCTCTATGAAAAAGACGGTATGGGTATCTTTAAACGAACGTATAAAGATCAGACAGTGGTCGTAGCCATTAACAACTCGAGTAAAACACAGACGGTCGAACTTGATGCGGATGACCTCCCTGAAAATAAGGAACTTAAAGGCTTATTGACAAAGGATCTTGTACGAAGTGATGAGAGCGGCACCTATAAGCTGGCGCTTGATCGCGAAGAATCGGAAATCTATCTGCTTAAAGATAAAAGCGGGCTGAACATCCCGTACTTGGCTGCACTCGGAACCGTTTATGCATTGTTTTTATTATTCATTTATCTGGTATGGAAACGCGGAAGAAAAAACAGGAAATCATAAATAAAAGGCTCTATATGAGCCTTTTATAAAATGTAGAACAGGTTGAATTGGAAGCGCTTTAAGATCCTGAACTGAAGGGGGGAGGAAGGAACAATGGCTGTCACGATAAAAGATGTAGCGAAGCTCGCAAATGTCGCACCATCCACCGTTTCACGCGTAATTGCAAATAACCCGAGAATAAGTGAAAGAACAAAACAAAAAGTCAGGGAAGCGATGGAGCAATTGGGTTATCATCCGAATTTCATCGCAAGAAGTTTGGCAAATCAGTCAACCAGGGTTCTGGGGCTTGTTTTGCCC
>NZ_JABMCR010000477.1 GCF_013179555.1 Bacillus haikouensis | reverse complement strand
TGTATTTGTTAAAAGATTTAAGCGAGGAAAAGGCCATGTATCGGTATGCTCCGGAAAAATGGACAATCAAGGAAGTCATCGGCCACATTACCGATACGGAGCGCATTATGTGCTACCGCCTTCTCTGTATCGGCAGGGGAGAAAAGGGGATGCTGCCGGGATATAATGATGATCAGTATGTGAGAAGGGCAAATTTTAATCGATTTTCCTTATCGGAGCTTTTGCATCATCAATCTCTTGTCCGCCAAAACACCATTCTGCTTCTAAGCAGTATGGATGAGGAAGCCTTGCGTCAGCGTGGAAGAGCAAATGAATCCGAAGTGACGGCACGGGCTATTGCGTACATTATTGCGGGGCATGAGATTCATCATCGAACGTTGATCATGGATCGATATCTGAGTCCCGATGAGTGTCAGGGGCAGGTTTAATAAAGAGAGATGTTCTATGTTACATAACGAGAGGCAGGATGATGATTAGTTATTCATTTTAAGGGAGTCTAATTACATTTAGGTGGTAGGCATTAATTATGTGGAGAGAGTATTTAAGCAGTATTTCAAAAGAGTGTCGGTTTAAATCATCTGCAACTGAAACAGAGATCCTATCGATTAAAAAGGAATTAAATGTTGATCTGCCTAAAAAATTGGCTGATTTATATAACGAAACAAATGGTGTTTATGGCAACTATGGGATTTCATTTATTTGGTCGACAGATCAGATGGTCAAAGAAAATTTAGTTTTTTGGACTATTCACGACCATAGAGAGTTTATGGAGCCATTAGATTCATTTTTATTTTTCTCCGATGCAGGTAATGGTGACTTATTTGGGTACTCAATAGTAAACGGAAGTATTCAGACTGATGATATTTATGTATGGAACCATGAAGATGATAGTCGAAGTGTAATTGCATCATCATTAGAAGAGTTTATTAGAGGCTGGATTATCGGAGAGATTTCTGTCTGAATAATTTTCCTTATTAGGGCAGCGTTCCTGTTTGGAAGAAAAGTAGCAAGATAAATTAGAGTGATATGAGTGGGGGAAATATATGCCTGGAATTGTTATTGGATTAGTATTAGTGGTTTCATGTATTTGTTTTCCTTTGATTTACTTATTTAAGAACGGTGGGACGGAAAATATTGCAAAAAATAGAGGTCTCACGCTAATTTTTGTATTAAGTTTCATTTCATTAGTGATTTCTGTAAAAATATTTTGGAATACTGCTATATATGTTGATGATTTTGGTGCCTCTCCAACATCTGTTTATGGCAGTGATTTCTGGCTTAGTATGGCGTGGCTGCGTTTAGGGTTACTTACAATGATCACTTTCATCTCTGGTATTAAACTATTTAGTAAATAAGGTAAAGAACATTAACACACGGAGACCAAGGGTTGATATTCCTTTAACGGGAATTTAGTTGAATATCGACATACTAGGTTGGTAGATTGATTACAATAAAAGTACGAATGAAAAACCGTGTGAAAACGTTGTTAAAAATAATAGGGGGGTCTATGTGAAAAAGAAAATTGATGAGTATCAAGTATTTGAAAATCATTACGAACAAATATATGAGCAAGTAAAGAACGATCCGTATGCCCAATCGTTAGGTATCCAGTTGACGAAATTCGAGGCGGGTTTTGCAGAAGCAAATCTTGAAGTGCAGAGCCATATGGTAAATGCACATGGAACTGTTCATGGTGCAGTCATTTATGCTCTGGCAGATCATGCCTTTTCTGTAGCCTGTAATGCATATGGAAAAACTTCAGTAGGACTATCAACTACAATCCAGTTTATCGAAGCTGCTAAACCTGGAGACAGAATAGTTGCCCGTGCAACGGAGGTAAGACGAAACTTTCGCACTGGATTTTATAGAATTGAGATTTTTCATGAAGAAATACTGATAGCTACTATGGAGGCAGTTTCTTACCGTAAGGATCATTATTTTATTGAAATTGATCAACAAGTTTAAGTGGTTACAAAAGTTACAGATCAAAGCT
>NZ_JABMCR010000476.1 GCF_013179555.1 Bacillus haikouensis | reverse complement strand
GGTAATTGGACCTCAGGCTTGGAATCAGTACCAGGCATTAAACCCCGCCGAAAGACTGATAACATCTTTAGTACTCCTTACATTACTCTTCATCCATAAATGGATAAGCAATTTCTGTGTTTGGAGCAAAGTTTTCTTTAATAATACGAGGACTAGTCCAACGAATCATGTTAAATACAGAACCTGCTTTATCGTTTGTACCAGAACCGCGGGAACCGCCGAATGGCTGCTGATTAATCACCGCACCAGTCGGTTTATCGTTGATATAGAAGTTTCCTGCTGCACCAGATAAGCGGCGTTCCAAGTGCATTATTGCTTGTCGATCTTGTGCAAAGATCGCGCCGGTTAATGCATACATAGACGCTGTATCTACTGCAGTCAATGTTTCTTCTAATTTGTCATTTTCATATACATATATTGTTAATACCGGTCCGAAAATTTCTTCTGTCATTGTTTTAAAGTTTGGATTTGTCGTCACAATGATTGTCGGTTGAACGAAATATCCAACAGAATCATCATACGTACCGCCGGCAATAATTTCTGCTTCTTCAGAATCTGCAGCATAGTCGATGTAGCTTGTGATTGAATCAAAGGCTGCTTTATCAATTACCGCACCCATGAAGTTTGTAAAGTCTTGGATATCCCCTACTTTTAGCTTAGCCGTTTCTTCCTCTATACCTGTTTTCACTTCTTCCCACATGCTTGCAGGGATGTATGCACGAGAGGCTGCTGAACATTTTTGACCTTGGTATTCAAACGCACCGCGAACAAGTCCAGCTACTACTTTGTCTGCTTGTGCCGTTTCGTGTGCAAATACAAAGTCTTTTCCACCCGTTTCCCCAACCAGACGAGGATAAGATTTATAGTTTGTGATATTCTCTCCAACTGATTTCCAAATGGTTTGGAACGTACTTGTGGATCCAGTAAAATGGAATCCGGACATGCGAGGGTCTGTTAATACTACTTCCGATACTTGTGACCCGCGGGAAGGAACAAAATTGATTACGCCTTTCGGCAATCCTGCTTCTTCTAAAATACGCATAAAGTAGTAGTTTGATAGGATAGCAGTTGTTGCTGGTTTCCAAACGACTACGTTCCCCATCATTGCAGGAGCTGATGGTAAGTTCCCGCCAATTGCTGTGAAGTTGAATGGAGATATGGCCAATACAAAACCATCTAATGGACGGTATTCTAAACGGTTCCAAATATTTTTCGCACTATCCGGTTGAATTTGATAAATTTGATTGGCATAGTCAACGCCAAAACGTAAGAAATCTGCTAATTCTTGTGCAGCATCAATTTCAGTTTGAAAAGCTGTTTTGGATTGTCCTAACATCGTAGCAGCATTCATTACATCACGGTATGGACCAGAGATTAAATCAGCAGCTTTTAAGAAAATGGATGCACGGTGTTCCCATGGCATATTTGCCCAAGATTCTTTTGCAGCCATCGCAGCTTCTACAGCATCACGCAATTCTTTCTCTCCAGCTTGCGAAAAGTTGGCCAAAACATGTTGATGATCATGCGGCATAACTACTTGCTTCACTGTATCTGTCTTAATATTCTCTCCGTTAATAATGACAGGGATATCGGCTACCATATCGGATTGGCGTTTTAATTCTGCCTTTAATGTTTCTCTTTCTTTTGTACCTGGAGCATATGAATGACCAGGCTCATTTTTAGGTGATGGGATTTTGAAAATTCCGTTACTCATACTTTCACATTCCTTCCTGTTTATACAAATTTATATAATAAGACTATAAAGTGTTTCAATACTATTTACTTGCTGAAGATTCCTTTCAAAGCAAATGCTACATTTGCCGGCCTTTCTGCCAGACGTCTCATGAAATACCCATACCAATCCTCCCCGTAAGGCAGATAAATACGGACTGTATAACCTTTTTTCACTAAGTCTGACTGCAATTGATTCCGCATTCCATAAAGCATTTGAAACTCGAAGCGGTCATTCGGGATATTGTGTTCTTTCACTAAACCGATC
>NZ_JABMCR010000475.1 GCF_013179555.1 Bacillus haikouensis | reverse complement strand
TCGCGACAAAGAAGAATTATTTGACCAGAAGGTGAATGAAGCACATGAAAAGTGGAAGGATAAGGTCGACTTTCATTACAGCGGACCATGGCCGGCATATAACTTTGTCAATATCCGCTTAAAGGTTGAAGAAGCCGGATGATTCACAAATTGGTGAGTGCACCAATTAATATGGTCATTAAGATCGGAGAAAAGATTCAAGAAGAAGCGGACAAAGAACTTTACGACCTTCCAACCATTCAGCAAAAACTAATTCAACTTCAAATGATGTATGAACTTGGAGAAATACCGGAAGAAGCCTTTCAGGAGAAGGAAGATGAACTGCTGGCAAGATATGAAATCGCGAAGAGGCGGGAAATGGAACAATGGGAAGAAATGACGAAGAAGAAGGAATGAGGGTGAACAAATGAGCGATTTACTTTATTTATATGGCTTGATCCCAACGAACGAAGCAAATGATCAATCGCTTCCCTCTAAAACAGGTTTCGATGGTGAAAGCGAGCTTTATACCATTGGGGTTGGTGAGGTGACAGCCATTGTATGCGACCTGGATTCCGGTAAACATACGGAAGAAGAATTGAAGGATAAGATTGAAAATGATATGAAATGGCTTCAGGAGAAGGCTTTCCATCATCATGAAACCGTCTTGATGGTATCGAAAATGTATACGATTGTCCCCTTGAAGTTCTGTACGCTTTATAAAAGTGAAGACAGCTTGAAGACCAGCGTTGAAAGCAATCGCAATAAGCTGGAAAGCACCTTTTCAAAGCTGAAGGGGAATGAAGAATGGAATCTGAAGATCTTCTGCAATGATAAACGGCTCAGGGAAGAAGTGAGCGAGAGCAACCCTGCCATCGAAGAGAAAAGAACAGAAATCAGCGAGCTGCCTAAAGGCAGACAGTTTTTTGAAAAGAAAAAGATAGACAAATTGATTGATAATGAACTTGAAAATGAGAAAAACAAGATTTGTGAAGAGGTCCACGAAAAGCTGAAAAAAAAGGCACTCGAAGGCAGTGTAAAGAAAAACTGGGGCAAGGATGTCACCGGACGCCAGGAAAACATGGCCTGGAACAGTGTGTTCCTGATCGCTGAAGAAAATGTGGATGATTTCATCGAAGAAGTGAATCGATATAAAGAAGAACTCGAGAAAACGGGTTGGAGCTTCGAAGCTTCCGGACCTTGGCCGCCGTACCATTTCTCAAGTTTTTCATAAAATTGGCTGTTTCAAGGGAAGAGTCTTGAGGGGATTCAATCAGTATGAGAGCGAATAGAAGGGAATTGTGAGCTATGACAGTAAGAGAATCGATTGAAAACAAGGAAATTGCACTCATAGATATATTAGACGTGATTCTCGATAAAGGTGTAGCGATCAAAGGAGACCTTGTTATATCGATTGCAGGTGTCGATCTTGTTTATTTAGACCTCAGAATATTGATTTCCTCGGTAGAAACCCTGGTCCAGCATAAAAATGGCACTCGGAAAGAAATCAATTCCGGGAAACTTGATAAAGAAAAGGAGGAACTCATCCATGCAACAGGTCAGCCAGACAAATGGGCGCGGCAGGATTAATTTCGATTCAGATAATCCTGAGGATGGTTTAGCTCAGCTTGTCCTCACCGTCATTGAGTTAATTAGACAAATAGTGGAAAGGCATGCCATGAGGCGGGTGGAAGGCGGCACTTTGACAGATCAACAGGTTGAGGATCTAGGGATTGCCTTGATGAATCTTGAAGAAAAAATGGAAGAATTAAAAGAGATTTTCGGTCTTGATGCAGAAGACCTTAATATAGATCTCGGGCCGCTGGGAAGTCTGATGTAACCACTTCCTATCTGATCTAAAGGAGGACAACGATATGGCTATGGAACATTCGATGCAGTCAAATACGATTGTGGATGTTTTAGAGAAAGTCTTAGATAAAGGGGTTGTCATCGCAGGGGATATTACGGTCGGGATAGCCGATGTTGAACTATTGACTATCAAAATCCGTTTAATCGTCGCTTC
>NZ_JABMCR010000474.1 GCF_013179555.1 Bacillus haikouensis | reverse complement strand
AAAACCTTATCTAGATCAAGTCGTATTCCAGGTAATTCCAGAAAACTCTTCTAGATTAGCAGCTCTGCAAAGTGGTGAAATAGATATATTAGATGGATTGAACCCTATTGATACGACAACGGTGGAATCAACAGATGGACTCGAATTACTTAAACGTCCGAGCTTTAACATCGGTTATATGGCGTTCAATATGGAAAAGGAACCGTTTAACAACCCAAAAGTAAGAAAGGCGATTAATATGGCCATAAATAAAAAGGACATAATTGATGCCTTTTATAATGGTCTTGCCGATGTAGCTACAAGTCCTCTTCCACCATCATTATGGGGACATCATGATGGATTAAAAGAGTATGAGTACAATGTAGAAGAAGCAAAAAAACTACTGGCTGAAGCAGGCTTTGAAGAAGGTTTTAAAACAACGTTATTTACGATGAGTAACCCAAGACCTTATCTTCCTCAACCCTTGAAAATTGCTGAAAGCATTCAATCTGATTTAGCGAAGATTGGGATCGATGCAGAAATTGCTACATACGAATGGGCAACATATCTTGAGAGAACAAGTGCTGGTGAGCATGATATGGCACTATTCGGCTGGACTGGAGTGATGGCGGATCCTGACAATTTCTTATACCCTAATCTCAGCAAAACAAATGCAGAAAAGCCTGCTAATAATCGTGCGTTCTATAAGAGCGACAAATTTACTCAACTAATTACAGAGGCACGTGAAACACTGGACAAAGAAAAACGTATTGAACTTTATAAAGAGGCTCAGGAGGTATTCCAACATGATGCACCTTGGACAATGCTTTCTTATACGACAACCCCTCTTGCAGAAGCTAATTATGTGGAAGGATACAAACCCCATCCAATGAGTAATGACTTACTTACAGATATTTACTTAACAAACAAATAGTTTTAGCTTTGGAGGGAATGAGGTATGTATCAACTGTTAAAAGAATTATGTGAGAAAGTTGGACCAAGTGGGTTCGAACAAGACGTACAGCGCTATATTATAGAGCAAATAAAGGATTATGCTGATGAATACCATGTAGATCCTTTAGGAAATGTAATTGCTAAAGCGGCTGCAACAAACCAGGATTATCCTTCTATTTTATTTGCCGCTCATTCAGATGAAATTGGTTTTATCGTAAAAAAAATCGAGCCAAATGGAACGCTGCGTTTTGAAAAAGTTGGCGGATTCGATGATCGAATTCTGCTTGCTCAGCCTGTTGTTATTAAATCAAGAAATGGCTATCTACAAGGTGTTATTGGAACATTATCCACCCACTATGTAAAATGGGATGACCCGAAAAGGATTGATTCGCATAGAGAGCTCTATATTGATATCGGAGCTGGTTCAGCAGAAGATGCGAAAGAAATGGGGATCGATGTCGGGCAGCCAATCTCGTATGGATCAGACCTAAAATTGATCGGCAGCGATAAACAGCCAAGAGTAGTAGGAAAAGCACTTGATGATCGTGCAGGCAGCGCATTATTAATCAAGTTTTTACAGGATCTAAAGGTGTCTGAACGTGAACACGGTGATATCTATTGTGCTTTTACCGTTCAAGAGGAAGTCGGGTTGCGGGGAGCTTCTGTTTTGACTCCATCAATCAAACCAGATTACGCTATCGCTATTGATACTACACCAGCAAGTGATACGTATGATGTATTGATGACAGGAACGAGAGTATTGGGAGATGGACCTTGTATTAAAATTGCAGATAAATCCCTTATTTCGCATCCGATAGTGACGGAGCATCTAAAGAATTCAGCAGCACAAGCCAGCATTCCCTATCAACTGGAAGTATTCATGGGAATTGGAACAGATGGGGGGGCGATTCATATGACTTCAACGGGAGTTTCTACCGGAGTAGTTTCGATCCCCTCCCGCTACACACACAGCCCTGTCGAAATTGTAGATCTAATGGATATGGAAAACAGCCTAAAGTTAATAAAAGAGTTTACCTATACGGCTGATAAAATAGCTGGTAAGAGTTTTATAGATACG
>NZ_JABMCR010000473.1 GCF_013179555.1 Bacillus haikouensis | reverse complement strand
AAACAGGCTAAAGATGAAGGCCGTCAAACCGACTTGTTCCTGGTAGACTTCGAAGTGTTCACGGATTATCTTGATAACAACAGTCCTGTCTCGCCAGAAGTGGAAGATAGAATTGTCCAGGAAGTGGAGCCTGAAGATCCGGAAGAGCCTGGTGATGGTGAAGATGACTGGCAGGATGGTTTTTATGAAATCATTAAGAAGATAAAGAATTGGTTATGTAAGTTATTCGGTTGGTGCGTCAAGCCTTAATGTTTATTAAGACGAATAACAAAATGGCTGCAGAATAACCGGATAAAGATTAAAGAGAACTGGCTGATACTTAGTCAGTTCTCTTTTTTTATTAAAAATTTTTCAGTTCATGTAGGATTTTCAAATGTTATCACGAATATAACTAATAACGGAATCATTAAGGAATATTTCCTTAAATGAGCAATCGACAGGAAAAGGAGTTAGTTGGAATGAGTTTAGAACAGCTTGTGAAATCAGTAGAGAATGAAGTGGTAGAAATGAGACGCCATCTTCACCGGCATCCGGAAATGAGCGGGGAAGAGATAGAAACGTCTTCATTTGTTCAACAGAAATTATCAGAAGCGGGAATCCCTTTCAAGACCGGGTATGCAAAAACAGGTGTGCTTGGGATCATTCAAGGAAACAAACCGGGCGGGACGGTTGCCTTTAGAGCGGATATGGATGCACTGCCTATCCTAGAAGAAAATGAACTTTCGTATAAATCAAAAACAGAAGGCATCATGCATGCATGCGGGCATGATGCCCATACGGCCATGCTGATTGCAGCAGGTAAAGTCCTGAACCAAATGAAATCCGAGCTGTCGGGTACTGTTCTCCTCGTATTCCAGCCCTCGGAAGAAGATGCCCCGACAGGCGGGTCGGAGCAGATGATGGCAGATGGAGTGTTTGAAGACTATAAGCCTGATGTGATCTTCGGTCAGCATGTGTGGCCCGATCTGCCTGCGGGTGAAGCAGGTATTCTGCAGCGGGAGATCATGGGAGCATCTGATCGATTTAAGATTACGATAAAGGGATCCGGGGGACATGCCAGTATGCCCCATCAGTCGAATGATGCGATTATCATCGCCAACAACCTGATCACTCAGCTTCAAACGATCGTAAGCAGAAATACAGATCCATTGGACTCAGCTGTCCTGACGATCGGGAAAATCGAGGGAGGCTACCGCTATAATGTCATTGCAGATCAGGTAACGCTTGAAGGAACGATCAGGACCTTCAAGAAAGAAGTGAAAGACATGGTGAAAAGCAGATTATATACCATAACTGAAGGGGTCGAAAAGAGCTTTGGAGCAGGTGTGCAAGTGGATTATTCAGACGGGTACCCGGCGACGGTGAATACACCAGAGTGGTCAGATCTGGTCAGGTCCTCTGCTGAAAAAGTTTTGGGAGAAGGATCCGTGCCCACTGTTTCCCCTTCCCTGGGAGGAGAAGATTTCTCCCGTTTCTTACAACGATACCCAGGAGCATTTTACTGGCTGGGGACCTCTGCCTTGGACCCGGAACCTCAATATCCTTTACATGATCCCCGCTTTACGCTGAATGAGGATGCTCTTCCGAAGGGTGTCAATCTATTGGTTCAGCTGGCTCTGGATTCATTGAGCAAATTAGAGAAGAAGGAGTGAAACGGAATGTCACGTCTTGATGCGTTTTTAGAAGAACTCTCTCCCAGATTGGTTGAATTTAGAAGAGCCTTTCATCAGAAACCTGAACTCGGGTTCACTGAGTATGTCACCACTTATCTGATCGGGAAGGAATTGCAGGATCTCGGCTTCACCATTCATTTAGGGAAGAATGCCCTCGTATCTGAAGAAAGGATGGGAGTGCCGTCTGAAGATCTATTGCTTCAACAGGAAGAATGGGCGAAGTGTGAAGGGGTGGAAGAAGATTGGCTTGTCAGGATGCAAGGCGGCCATACGGGGCTTGTGGCAACACTCGATACCGGGAGACCTGGACCTAAAATGGCTTTTCGGTTTGATATTGATG
>NZ_JABMCR010000472.1 GCF_013179555.1 Bacillus haikouensis | reverse complement strand
GAATAGAATAGTTACAAACGAATGATAATGTTTGACAGCTGCCGATTCTTTACTTATCATTAAAATATAATACATGAACACATTGTCATATATTGAAATAGAATAGGAGTGACACCATGGGAAAAAATAATAAACAAGATCATGCAGTCGAATTCGATAACAAAGATCGGGTAAGCGATAAGGAAAACTGTATCGAAATCGATGATGAAACATTATTTATCGTCACACAAACGTTCAAAGCTTTATCAGAACCAACCAGGGTAAAAATATTGCATTTATTGGCGCAAAAAGAACATTCGGTCAATGAAATTGCAGAGAGACTCTCGCTTCTTCAAACAACGGTGTCACATCAGCTGCGTTTCTTGAAAAATCTGCGGCTGGTCAAATACAGACGTGAAGGAACGACGCTATTTTATTCTGCTGATGATGATCATGTGATGAATATGCTGCAACAAACAATGCATCATGCGAGACATCACTAAATTCACGGGGGAATGGTCATGAATGAATATAAACTTCAGGGACTCACATGCGGGAACTGTGCGAGGGAAATGGAGGAACAGATTAATAAGTTGGAAAACGGTGACGGCTCAAGAATTCTCTACAACAGCAGCAAGCTGTTGGTAAGTGATGGAGTCGATATGGTGAAGGTGGAAAAAATTCTTTCTACAGATGGTGCAGCAATCATAAAAGAAAATTCTCCTGATAAACCGGACCATGGTCATGAACATTCACATTCAAGCAATGATAAAATGAAAATCTTGATCGGTTTATCTGCCATCATTTTCTTTTCTGCCATCTATGTGGACACCCAGCTGAGTAATCTTGTGCCTGTCATCATGTACCTGACAGCTGCGTCCATCAGCGGCTATCCTACATTTATCAAAGGTGCCAAAAACCTTATTAAACTTAAATTCAATATCGATACGTTAATGACAATTGCATTAATCGGGGCCTTTTCCATTGGCGAATGGAAAGAAGGGACACTTGTCGCGATTCTCTTTGGAATCAATGAACTCCTTGAAGGGATGGGTATGGAGAAAGCTAGAAAATCGATGGAAGAACTTCTCAAAGTTGCACCAAAAGAAGCGATTCTGATTGAAAATGGGCTGGAGAAGGTTGTTCCGATCAGTTCTTTGCGAGCAGGGTATCTCGTATTGGTCAAATCCGGTCAAAAAATCCCTTCTGATGGAGTCGTAGTTTCCGGAAGAAGCTCAGTGAACGAAGCAGCCATTACGGGTGAAGCGATGCCTGTCGAAAAAGAATCGAATGAAAAAGTATATGGGGGAAGCATAAATAATGAAGGTGTGCTGAAAGTAAGGATCACGAAAGAGTATAAAGATTCTTCCCTTGCGAAAATTCTTCATTTAGTGGAAGTGGCACAGGAAACAAAAACACCGACCGAGCAGTTCATCAATCGCTTTGCCAAATATTATACGCCGATCATCATGATCATTTCCGCTCTTGTTATGATTTTTCCCCCTCTTCTACTTAATGGTGAATGGAGCTCCTGGTTCTACCAGGGACTCGCTGTTCTTATAGTAGGGTGTCCATGTGCGCTAATCTTATCTTCTCCAATCGCCATCGTTTCAGGGATTGCGCGCAATGCTAAAAATGGAATCCTTATAAAAGGCGGCGTATACCTTGAACAGCTGGGAAATATTGATACAATTGCCTTCGATAAAACTGGAACATTGACGAAAGGCCGCCCTTACGTAGAAAAAATGTTTGTGTATGAGGAAGAGAGCTTCTTCAAAGTAGCAGGATCGATTGAAAAAACATCTTCGCACCCTATTGCAAAAGCTGTAATGGAAAAAATCAGCGGTCAAAATCTTATACTTGATGATCCTGATGAGATCAACACCATATCAGGACAGGGAGTTTCTGCCATTATCAACGGACAATCGTTCAAGGCGGGGAATGAAAAGAGCATTACCTTCCCTTTGCCTGCCGAGGTATCAGAAGATATCGCTGCATTGAAAAATGAAGGATATACACTTGTTATCGTTTCAAGT
>NZ_JABMCR010000471.1 GCF_013179555.1 Bacillus haikouensis | reverse complement strand
ATGAGAAAACACTGGATACACTCTTCGAAAAGAGTAACTCAGTGGAAGTGATGTGCCATCCTGCCTATCTGGATAAAAAGCTGATGGCGACCTCATCGTTCACGTATCCAAGGGTGGATGAAGTAGAATTTCTGACTCACCCGGAAATTATCGGGCTGCTCAAGTCACGGTCCGATATCGAATTAACAACGTTCAAGGGGATTTAATTTACTAAGGGGGGATTTTTCATGAAGGGTTTCTTGCAAAAGTTAGGTAAGTCACTGCTGATTCCGATTGTTGCTCTGCCGATCGCCGGGTTGTTACTAAGGTTGACTGCACCAGATTTATTGGACATTCCATTGTTTCAGGCAGCAGGGGTAATCCTGGCTCAAATGGACGCGATTATTGCGATCGGGATTGCGATGGGGCTTGCGAATACCCGGGATAAAGGGATACCTGCATTGACCGGGTTTCTCGCCATCATCGTGTTAAAAGAAGGATTAAAGGTCATGGATCCGGATCTGAACATGAGTGTGTTCGGCGGTGTCATGGCAGGATTGATAGCGGCATTCATCTATAATCGATTCAAAGATACCAAACTGCCGAGCATGTTTGCCTTCTTCAGCGGAGAGAAGTTTCCAATCACGATGATCATCTTTACGATGATTCCGGTAGCTGGAATTATGTCACTGATCTGGCCCTATGCACAGATGGGGATCGATGCATTCAGTAAAACGTTAATGGGCCTCGGTGCCCTCGGTGTATTCATCTTCGGGTTCTTGAACCGTTTCCTTCTGCCATTTGGACTGCATCATGTCCTTAACACCTATGCGTATTTCGGGCTTGGGGAATATGAAACCGCTTCAGGAGAAGTCGTAAACGGCGAGATCACCCGGTTCTTAAGCGGGGATCCGAGTGCAGGCTTCTTTATCGGAGGATTTTATATCACGATGATGTTTGGTATCCCAGCGATTGCACTGGCGATCACAAAAGCAGCCAAAAAGCGGAAGCAGGAAACGAAAACGCTGATGAGTTCCGGCGCAGCCACGTCATTTGTGACAGGGATCACGGAACCGATCGAGTTTACGTTCCTGTTCACATCACCGCTGCTTTATTTCATTCATTCTGTTTACACCGGTTTGGCCGGCGCGGTGCTGTACATGCTTCATATCAGGCACGGATTTTCGTGGGGGGCAGGCCTGATCGACTATGTCGTGAACCTGAACCTGTCGGATGGAGGCTTGCTCATCATTCCTGTAGGACTTGTTTTCTTTGCTCTTTACTATTTTACCTTCTATACCATTATCGTGAAGAGGGATATTAAACTCATCGGGCGGGAAGACGACCTCGAGTTCGAGGCGGCAGCCACGGCAGAAGAAAAAGACCTGTCACTCTCTCACTCAAACCATGAATACATGGCGAAGAAAATCCTTGAAAACATCGGCGGAAAAGAAAATGTCATCGTGAATGATCACTGCATGACCCGTCTTCGCCTTGAATTGAAAGACACAGATAAAGTAAATGAAGAAAAGATTAAACAGACTGGTGCGCATGGGGTCATCAAGGTAGACAAGAAGAACGTCCAGATCGTCATCGGCTCCCAGGCTACAACCATTAAGAAAGAGTTAGATAAATTCTTAGATCAATAGGATTCTTTAAGCCAACCCCGGTTCCTCCAAGGAAACCGGGGTTGGTGCTTAAAAGGAAGGAGACTATCATGAACCTTGTTTCGGTGAAGGATTATCAAGAATTAAGTGAATACGCCTGCAATGAGATAGAGGGAGTTGTGCGAGCAAACCCTCACTCTGTACTGGGACTCGCAACAGGCGGGACCCCGCTCGGAACCTATCAGGAAATGATAAAAGGATTTGCAGAAAGGAATGTCGACTACCGCCATGTCACTACCTTTAATCTCGATGAATATATCGGGCTGGGACGAGAGCATCCACAGAGCTATTACGCTTATATGATGAATAACCTTTTCAACCATATCAATGTTTCCCCGGATCATATTCATATTCCCATTGGAAACGGAGAAGGATTGGAATTAGAATGTCACCGATATGAA
>NZ_JABMCR010000047.1 GCF_013179555.1 Bacillus haikouensis | reverse complement strand
ACTTGAAAAGAATTCGAAGAATCATGAAGAAGTATAATATCATTTGCCTCTTCCGAAGGGCGAATCCATATAGGCGTCTAATGAAGGCCACCCAGGAACATTCAGTGGTCCCTAACCTACTGGAGCGCAAATTCAATCAGGGTAAACCCGGGAAAGTGCTATTAACAGACATCACCTATTTGAACTATGGAAAAAGTTCCAGAGCTTATTTATCTATGATATTGGATGGCTCCAGCGGTGAAGCTCTTGCTTACCATGTGTCTGACAGAATGACTATGGAATTAGCCACAGATACCCTCAAAAAACTAAAGAAAAACAGAAGGTTTAAAAAACATAAAGACTCACTCATCCATTCAGATCAAGGGGTTCACTATACACATCCCCAATTTCAAAAAATGGTTAAAAAACTTGGAATCCGTCAATCAATGTCCCGAAGGGGCAACTGTTGGGATAATGCCCCCATTGAATCATTCTTTGGACACCTGAAAGATGAAACCTCTGTTAAACCCTGCCTGACATTAGAGGATGTACAAAAGGAAATTAAGCAATACATTACTTACTATAACCACCATAGATATCAATGGAATCGAAAAAAGATGACCCCTGTTCAATACAGAGATCATCTTTTAGAAGTAGCTTAGGCTTTTTTAAAATGTCCTTTACAAAGGGTACACTTTATTTTACTCCGTTGGTTCTTTTCTGTCTTTCTTACCGGCGGCAGGAATATCGTTTTTCGAGCTCGCGTGCAACATTGATTGTTAGTTCCGTAGTCA
The DNA here is from genome assembly GCF_013179555.1 of Bacillus haikouensis. Lineage (GTDB taxonomy): Bacteria > Bacillota > Bacilli > Bacillales > Bacillaceae_B > Rossellomorea > Rossellomorea haikouensis_A. The sequence continues at coordinate 19,812 of NZ_JABMCR010000047.1, read as the reverse complement.
CGTCAGGAACCGTTTTATTGAGTATAGGGGTGATGATTTTTTCCATCGGGCTGTAAGTGCTGATATCCAGTATCCCTTTGACTATGGTGTGAAATTCTGAGGACCTCTCCGCTTCAAAGGAACCACTCCCGGTGAATTTTTCATTCAATCCTTTCAAACTGAACGTCACTTTGGAAGGCTTAGTCCATTCCGTGATATTCACCCTCGCGTATATCTTTTTTTTCATCAGCCCAATATCGATCTTGAACTTCCAATCCGAGACTTTATCATTTATGATCTCATGTTCAATGTAACCTGGTACAAGGGGTGCCCAAGAATCGAGATTGCTGACAAATTGCCAAACATCCTCAATAGAAGCATCCACCAGCAGCTCATGACGTCCATTCCCCATCCAAAGTCCTCCTTGTGAGTGAACATTCGATTTAATCGCATGGCAGTGCTCATTTTATGAAAGCAGGACATCAAATATGTGCGAAAACTAAAACTGTTTCAGTAAATCAAGTAGTTCGGATAATTCCTTTATTTCGTAATCAGGGTTGATGTCTCCCTGATTATGGTCATGTCGATTAATCCAAACACTTTTTATTCCTGTTCTGTTCGCACCCAGGATATCCGTCCGTAAGTTATCCCCTACCATGATGACTTCTTCTTTCTTCAATGATAGTCTATCAAGCGCATGCAGGAACATAGCAGTATCCGGCTTTCCTTTTCCGATTGCTCCGGAAATGATGATTTCTTTGAAATATCGCATAAGCTCTTGTGTCATCTGCAGTTTGGTGTGTTGTAATTGTGGTGATCCATTCGTTAACAGCACCAAAACATAATCGCCCTTTAATGTATTTAATACTTGAAAAGTATCTTGATAAACAAAAGGATGCTTCTTCCGTTCAATCCTGAACCGTTCAGCTAAATCCTTTCCCAATTCTTTGTTGTTAACCCCAAGCCTTTGTAAACCGCTGGTCCAAGCTTTATCACGATATACAGGAACGATTTTCTTCATGTTAGAAAACTGTTCATGGTGGTCATCCTGAAAATCTCCCCATAGTCCTTCAAAGGGATTGATGCCGATCATCTGAGTGAATTCAAACGTTTCGTAAGAAGAATATAATTCCCTGGCCGAGTTTCTTACTTCCTCTTCCAGCTTGTCTGAATCAACTTCCACCTTTGTGCAGGCATACTCGCATGTTTCTTCAAATGCACGTTGTATACTTTTTGAATCCCATAACAATGTGTCGTCTAAATCAAAGAATACAGCTTTAATCATTCTCCAGCCCTCCGCTCTCACTTCGCTTATCAATAGATTACTAGCTCCTTACTGTTTAGTAAAGGGATCCATTTAGAAAATAAGAATAATTAATCAGTTAATTTTCAAGAAAATAGGGAAAATAATAAACATCTACTTAATATAGAGGTGAATAAAATGTGGATAGTTTATATCAGTATTGCCGTTGTGGCCGCAGCCATTATCATGTTAGCAGTGAGCGTTGTGAAAACGATGAAAACCACCCGGCCGATCATGCATTCAATCAATCATAGTGTTAACAGTATTCAGACCTGTGTCGATCATGTCACTGAAGAGACAGACCAGCTGCAAACCATACAAGAAGAAATTCAGGAAGACATTCAACACAAGAAAAGCTCAATCATGTTTACAGTGGAAGAAGCCAAAAGGACTCAGAAAGTTGCGAAGGAATTTGCAAACAGTATAAAACGGTAGGAAGTATCATCCTGATGTTCATCAGGATGATTACAATTGTTTTATTGTATACATAATAATATTATGATAACTCCGTATATTGATTCTTTCACACTTATACCTTATCAATTGAGATTTTCTTTGGACAGCCGTACACTAACTTTAGACAGTCAAATTCGAAAGGATGGTTCAAGTTGGCACAATCGATTAAAGGAAAGATTGCTTATATCACGGGGGCTGGCCGGGGAATCGGTAAAGCGGCGGCACTGGAACTTGCGCGTGAAGGGGTCCATGTCGGCCTGATTGCCCGGACAAAAAGTGCATTGGAGCAGGTTGCCGGGGAAGCAAATTCTCTCGGTGTGAATGCAAGTGTCGCAGCTGCAGATATTTCTGATATAGAACAAGTTGAGAAGGCCGTTTCTGCGTTACAGAATGAACTTGGTTCGGCTGATATCCTGATTAATAATGCAGGTATAGGCACGTACGGTCACTTTCTTGAAATTCACCCGGAAGATTGGAAGAGAACGTTTGAAGTGAATGTTTTCGGGACGTATCATATGACTCGCTCTGTTCTACCCCAGCTTATTGAGAAAAACCGAGGGGACATCATCAACATTTCATCCAGCAACGGTTTGAAGGGCACCGCAAAAAGCACTGCTTACAGTGGATCGAAGTTTGCTATACAAGGTATGACGGAAGCGCTGATGCAGGAAGTCCGCAAGCATAACATCCGTGTCATGACCTTGAACCCAAGCCTTGTTGCAACAGATTTGACCTTTGGCGATAAGCTGGATGAAGCCGATAAGGAGAAATACATGCAGCCGGAAGATTTGGCGGAACATATGGTCTCACAACTGAAGCTGCACCCGCGGATTTTCATCAAACAGTCGCTGCAGTGGGCGACGAATCCTTTTTAAAGGAAAATGAATGTACTCTTTGAAGAACGTGTGAGAGTTTTCATTAAGGATAGTGGTTGGATATCAACCAAACAATTCAAAAAATCCAAGGGATTCAAAAAATATTTTGATCCCTTGGATATTTCAGATTACGTTTTCTTGCGTTAATTACTTAAAACTATTTAATGCAAGTATCCGTGAAGAGCTCCCATTAGAGTAAAAATGATAAGATGGTCACCCACCGCGATAAGGAACGCATTTTTATTGATTAGTCCAAATAAAGTATTTTTCAGATACACGATTGAAATCAGTACCCCTGGGATAAGACCAGACAGTGCTCCTTCAATAACACCTGCAGAACCAGCCGATTGAACGAATAAACCTGTGATAAATGAACTGATAAATGCAACGATTACTGCAGCTGCATACGTTGCGGGGTGGTTACTTTGTTCTTTCTTCCTTAATAAAATTGAATAATAGATTCCCCCATACACCATATACAACAAGGCACCGGACAAAATAGCCAGTAAGTTGAGGTTTAAACCTTCCATAAACATAAGATTCCTCCATTAATTAGGTTCAATGGCTAAAGCAATTGCTTTGATTGTACATCTCAGGTCAAATGTCCCTTCCGCTTTTACCAATTTCACAAGCTCGATTGGATTTCCTAAATACCTGTATCCACTTTTCGGAAGCCAGTAGCTGTATAATTCGGAGTAGCATTCAATCAGTCTTATTCTCTCTTCATAGTCAACCGGTTCCTCAAACTCATATACGACATGCTTACCGCCTTTAAATGAATACAACGTTTCTTCTTCATCTAACCCTTTCCAATTGCCGGGTACTGCTATTCTGCATCCGTACCTGCTTTTTTCCGGGGTGGTGATATAAGGGTTGCTTTTGGGTTCGCCAAATATCAACGGGGATGCTTCTGTCATATTTCGGGCGTCTGCCCATCGAAATAGATCTGCCCAAGTTTCAGTTACTCCCTCAACATAGGAACCAATGTGAAATCGGTTGATGGTACTGCAGTCTGGAAAATGTACAATCTTCACTTTAGATAAGTCGAGCCATTGAAATCCATTATAATCACTTCTAAGGGAGGATTCTTTCGTTTTTGTGCTAACCTGTTTAGATTTCTTGCTATTTAGATATTCTCTTGGGAATCGTTCCAGGTAACCCCCATCCCTCCATTTTTTAGGACTGGTATGGAAGTAAGTTTGAAACGAGTAGGTGAAATAAGATAGTGATGAAAAACCACAGTGCAACGCTATTTGGGTAATGGTGAGATTGGATTCATAAATGAGTAAATGCGCAGCATTCTCCAATCGAATCCTCTTTACGTATCCGGCAGGAGTTTCGCCGATTATCCCTTTGAACATCCTCTGAAAATGAAATGGCGAATAGGTAGATACCTTTGCCAGCTGCTCTAAAGATAAATTATCATTTGTATGCTCGTGTATGTACTCGACTACTTTATTCACCTGGTTTAGCTGTAATTTATCATAATTCATAATCGACCCTCGCTGCCTTTTATTAACGTCTTGAAATTAGCTCCTCAAACGGTGGATCCTCTTACGTTTAAGCCAAGTTAAGCCCTTCTTTGAAAATCCTCTTTTTCACCTCTAATCATACACATGAAATCAGAGTTCATAAAAAGGTTATCACGTTCCCAGTCTTTAATTTATCATTCTATGAAATGATTCATCTACTGAATGTGAGCTGTTGACTTTTATAATAGCGAAAAATAGTTCTTTCAATCTTTCAGCCGACTCCACTAACGATTCTTCGTTAATTTCATCCGGGTATGTTTGAAGAAACTTATTGATGAATTCAGGCTCTAGCGTTTCGTACGCCTTGAATTGATGAAGTTTCTTGTTTTCATTGAGTATTTCTATTTGAAGGGTGAGGTCTCTCATTGCTTCAAGCATTTTCAGAGCGTAGATTAAATTATGACGCTTCAGTTCTGTTTGGAATTTCCTCATACAATAGCTAAACTCGAAAGAAGGGTCATCGCTGATCACATAGTTCGTTTGCAGAAACTGTTCATGTGCGGTTTTCATCTTCTTAGAAACCTCACCTGTTTTATCCACAACGACTTTCCATAAAGGCGATTTTACGTTTAAATACTCTCTGGATAGGATGGATACATTGAATTCAAGCCCATTCTCCATAAATGCAATGATGAGGTATATATGTTCTCTTAGCTTTAATTCTTTTATGTAGACGGATGGGAGATCATGGAAGAATTGGTGAACGAATGTCTTTTCTTTTTCTATTTCTACCAATCCGTACGCTGCCACCATTAAATCAATATCCGAATATCTATATTTATAACCTTTTACACCGGAGCCTAATTGAACGATGCCTTCAATAAATTCTGATGACGATAATCGGTTAATGGCGCTTGTAAAATATTGTTCTCTTTCTTTAGGAGTATACATCATTTTCCCACCCTATTCCTTTAATATAAATTATTTATACTACTTTCCCCTATCAGATCAATCATGCGAAATCTGTACAATACGTATGATCAATAATAGTGAAAAAACACCAATTGACTGATGGTGAAGAGGTAAATTTTTTTTGGTTTCAGCGTATTTCTTTTGCATGAAGGCCAGGACTGTTTCGGATAAAATGAGAAAGATAAATGGAAGAACGTATGGTTTCGAGAGCCAAATACCCATATATGGACCGTACTCAGTGTGATGAAAAACATTTATGATCAGATAAAATATAAATGTAATTCAGGACCTTTCCACCCTCCTATGACTTATAATCAATTTGCTCCTTTATATATGCTGCATCGCGTTTCCCGATTGTAAAATAATCAGCCCGTTTCCAACTCTCCCCGGAACGAATGCCGATCACCGCGCCTTCTGAAGAGAACCACATCCTCGAATCGATCAGAACTGCAGACCGTTTAGGACTAATGATTTTGATATGCACATCGGGTTTCTCAACTTGTTTCATATCTTGAGTCATCCGTTCCTTGCTTGAGTAAATCATAAAAAAGTTATCAACTGCTGACTGATTTTCTGTATCCTTGATCACTTTAGCCATATCAAATTGCCCTGCTGTTCTCTCGTTATTAAAACCTATTAAAATTTCCCTGCCAGCTTCCTCGGAATTCATCTTTCCTGTCAGAAAACCACCTGAAAAGATGGACAGAAACACTATGATAGTCCCTATGATTTTTAGTGATTTAATGGGGGTTCCTCCTTTGGTGAATATAGAAATAGTATTCCGGGAAATTTGCCAACTTTGATTCCTTTACTTATCTAAAATAAAATTCACTAAATCATCCTTATCCCCTAGAAATTTCTCCACTTGCGACAAATGATAAAACGAACTTGTTTCATCAAGATTATTGATATCTCCGTGTGAGGAATAGAGAATGATTCTCTTGTCAAGGGCGAGCGCGATGCCCAGCTCGATGTGGCTTCCCTTTCCAGCAGGGAGTAACATGATGACCACATCAGCTTGAATGACAGCTTCTTTTTCAAGCTGACCGATTTCTTGCAGTTTTTCTAATGAAACGGCAGGGTTGAGGGTCGTCCAGTCAAATGTATGAGTGTGACCATTCAGTTTCAACTTTTCACTGATATAACGAACGTTATGTATATTTTTTAAACTTGATGCGATATAGAACTTCATTTTGGATACCACTCTTCTATAAAGTTTTTGAAATAACAATAATATATACCAATTATTTCAAAATATGGCGGCAAACTCAATTAATTATTTCATTATGACCTCTTAAAAGCGGAAAGCCCGCTCCAGTCTGTTGCTGCGGATTAATGCAGACTGGACGAGGGGATATCCTTTCACTCTCATTCACGTTCAATGGTGAGCCCTTCTATGAAACGTTTGCCCATCAGTTTATCTTTTTTCCGGTTTTCTTTCGATTCAAAGATAATGTCAAAGTCGTAGTCTTCCGGGTATAATTCTTCTGCTGAAATATAAAGAGAAAGCCGTTTGTGTGGAATGCTTCTCCTTTCTTCCTGCACCTGTACGATATAGCGCCCCATGGCATCCGGTCCTTCAAAGACGATGCCGAGTTCCCCAGTCGGAGAGATTTTGACGTTATCTCCTTTAGTAAATTGGGTTATGACTGATTTGACCCCTGCTTTTTTAGTGTGATCTCTTCTTTTATATTTGCTGACGATGATTTGCTTTTCCATGTCTTTCTTTGTATGGAAATCTTGTTCTTCTGAGATATATGTTTTTGTTTCGCGATAAGTGATTTCATGTGCTTTTTCTATGATGGCAGGGTGCATCCCAAGCTTTAGGGCAATGGAAAATGCCTGACTTTCCCCTCCTTCCCCTACAATCAACTTGTAAGCAGGCTGCAGTGTGTCAATATTAAATTCCATACTTCCGTTCATGAAACCATCGTGTTCTTCTGCAAAATGCTTGATTTCACTGTAGTGGGTCGTTGCAAGTATGGTTGCCCCTTTGTCGTAAAGCTGATCGAGGATCGCAGTCGCAAGTCCCATGCCTTCCTTCGGGTCGGTTCCGGAACCGAGTTCATCCAGGAGTATCAATGTCCGGTCGTTTGTCTCCTTCAAAATCGCAATGATGTTTTTGACATGTGAACTGAAGGTGCTCAGGTTTTGCTCCAGGCTCTGACCGTCGCCAATATCAAGTAATATCTGTTCAAAAATACTGATTTCACTGCCTGAGTCTGCTGGTATGTGGAGCCCGCATTGTGTCATAAGTGTCAGAAGGCCGACCGTCTTGATAGTGACGGTTTTCCCGCCGGTGTTTGGTCCTGTAATGACCAATGCGTGATACGTGTCCCCCATCTCGATAGACAACGGTACAGCTCCTTTTCCTAATAGCGGATGCACAGCATTTTTCAAACGGACTTGATGGCTCTCATTTATTACTGCGCTCACTCCATCGATTGCTCGGCTGTATTTGGCCTTAGCAAAAAGGACATCATAGTGAACCATTGTCTCAATCGCCAGCTTGAACTGCGGTTCGCAGGTTTGGATGAGCCCCGTCAATGACCACAGGACATTCTCGATTTCCTGATCTTCCTGCAATTTGTACATGAGCAGCTGATCCTGCTGTATACTGAGTTCCTCCGGTTCGATATAGAGAGTGGAACCTGATGCGGAAGAATCAAGCATGGTCCCTTTCACTTTTCCTTTGTATTCCTTCTTGATCGGGAGGACATAACGGCCGTTCCGTTGGCTGACAATTGCTTCTTGAAGATAGGATTTGTACTTGGCCGATTTGACGATTGATAAAATTTTGTCCTTTAATCTTTCTTCCTGAATACTTACCTGCTTTCGGATACGAAGCAGTTCTTTGCTAGCATAGTCATCGACCCGGCCATTCCGGATGCAGCGGTTGATTTCTTCTGCCACTTCGGGGATGTCATCAATCGAGGACACGTAAGCTGATACCCTGGGTGCGAGCCATTGTTTATCCTGCATATATTTTTTCAGCTTTTTGCAGGTGTCGAGGAAATAATAGATGTTGGTCAGCTGGTCCGGTCTCAAAGGTACCCCCTTATGCAGATTTGCGACGAGTTTCTCAACGCCATCCAGTCCATGAATCGGTACGCTGGTGCTTTTTTCAAGAATCCTGACAGCCTCCGTCACTTCATCAAGGCGCATTTCGATTTGGCGCTTGATGGTCGATGGCGTCATATTCAACAGTTCGGTCTTCCCTTCCTCTGTGAGCGCAAATCTAGTCAGTTCTTCCTTTACACGATGAAATTCCAGTGTTTGAAAAGTCTTTTCGTTCAATGTTTTCTCCTCCAATAAAATAAAAATAGACCACAACAGAACAATGTCCATTGCGGCCTTCGTGACTTGTATACATGGTTCCCTTTGAGAGGAGCATATCTTTGTACACAAAAAGAGCTGTGCACAAAAGACACAGCTCTCCTAAAGTAAAGGGGTGTATAGGCTATGACCATTGTTCTTAACTACATTCTGCAGGCACAGCTAAATAAGCATATCACTCGCACAGTTTTGTAAACTGCCGAATGCCGGCAAAATGTCCGTATTCATTTAACGGTTAGTTAAGAACGACACCTAACATATAACATACTCCCTTTGATATACAAAGTTTATTTTCACCCTTATTGTATGCGGACGGTCAGAAAATGTCAATCACAAAATCAGAGGCACGGACCTCGTGTGTAAATGCGTTTTACAGGAGGCTTTTTCCCTTTGTAATGTAGTCACTCATGATCGATGGCGGTACAAGACTGCCTCCAGTTGCCCATACCAGGTGTGTTGCCTGGTTCAGCCTTCCGATTGTTCGCGGCATGGATTCCAGATGTCTTTGAATTACCTGGAGAGTCGGACCGAACATACCCGCCAACGCGGACGGTTCCAGTGATATATTTTCTGAAGCATGTAAGAGAGCCAGCATTTTAAACAGATTTTCATCGCTGACCGTGTAAACTCCGTTCAGAATTTCATTCACCATTTTTCCTGCGAGAGCAGATGGACGGCCAACTGCTAATCCATCTGCTTCTGTTTGGTTGCTTAAACCAATGTCACGGACAGAAATGGCTTCGTGTTTTCCTGTGGAAAGTCCGAGCAGCATACACGGTGAATCCACAGGTTCCGCAAAATAGCAATGAACATGCTCTCCGAATACATGTTTCAAACCATATGTCACCCCGCCCGGACCTCCACCCACACCGCATGGTAAATAAACGATGAGAGGATGTTCTTGATCGACATTAATGCCCTCTCTCTCTAACTGTTTGTGGAGTCTTAATGCGGCGACGGCATACCCCATGAACAGGTCCCTTGAATTTTCATCATCGATGAAAAAACAATTCGGATCCAAAGTGCATTGGTTCCTTCCTTCCTCCACCGCATGAGAAAAGTCATTTTCATGCTCCACGACCTGTACCCCTTTTTCTCTGAGGAGATCTTTCTTCCATTGCTTTGCTTCACGAGACATATGAACAGTCACCTTGAAGCCGAGCGCAGCTCCCATCATTCCAATACTCAAGCCGAGGTTCCCGGTTGATCCGACGGCGATGGAGAATTGAGAGAAGAAATCAATAAACTTTCTGTCTGCCATTACTGAGTAGTCATCTGTCTTCCGTATGAAATTGTGTTTCAGTGCCAGAGTTTCAGCAATTTTCAGCACTTCATAAATACCGCCCCGGGCTTTGATGGAGCCTGCGATTGGCAGCTGGTTGTCACATTTCAGCATCAACTTACCCGGAATGTTTATTTGATAATAATCTTGAAGGGACATTTGCATATTTGGGAGGTTCTTGACAGGTGATTCAATAATTCCGCTCGTTTGCCCGGTCTCCGGAAAAACCTCTTTTAAATATGGAGCAAATCGTGAAAGCAGCTGTCCGGCTTCGATCATTTCTTTTGATTCCGACGAACCGCTAAGCTTTAATCTGTCGTTGGCCCAAAAAGTTTCCTTCTTCACTTGTAAGTCTGAAAGCAAATCTCCGTCTAAATGATTTGTAAAGTCCACCATGGGTCCTCCTTACTGAACTTGTGTATTTAATATACTTACCATAGTTCCAAATTGATGGTTCCGTTTCACTAAGTCTTGTCCTGTGTGGTTCAACATAGATACAATATATTGAAAGAAGGGATTACATCTTTAATTCCTTGGTCATGAACAAACTGTTTGGGTCTGCCTTGTAGTTTCCAAACGGTTCACAATAGGTAAATCCGAAGCTTTCATATAGTCTTCTCGCCGGGGCAAAGGCTGCCATGGATCCTGTTTCGAGACTCAAACGTCGATAGCCTCGTTTTGCTGCCTCTTCTATGATGTGTAAAAGGATTTTCTTCGCTGCACCTTTTCTAAGATGAGCCGGGGAAGTTTTCATAGACTTGATTTCCCCCTGCTCGCTGTCGAGTTCTTTCAAGGCACCGCAGCCTGCCAGTTCGCCATCATCCCACACACCCCAGAACGTAATATCCGGCTGCTTCAGTCCATCAAGATTAAGTGCATGCCTGCTTTCGGGCGGTGAATGAATGGCCATGTCCCGGAGATGATCCATGATCAGTTCAGTTGCTTCTTTCCCAATATCATTATCCAGCTTGATTTCCATCTGCATTTCTCCTTTTTAAAGGTTGACAACAATTATCTACGAAAAGCATCTTACCATATTTTATTAATCAACAGGTATGAGAATGTAAAAAAGCCTTCCAGCGATCCGGTCAGTTCATGCCGCATCACTGGAAGGGTAACAAATTAAAGTTCACTCTATTTTATTCCCTTCAGCGGGAATCGGGTGTTCTTTAAGGAGTCTTGCAAAATGAAGGAGGTTATAAGCCATGATTTTAGCGTGCTGCTGAGTGAATTCGTTATCTTTCCCATTCGCTTCGATATAGGAATCACCCGGTCCGGCTTCCCCTACCCAATAAGTATCAACATTCGGAGGGATTGTAAACCCAAGATGGGAAAGGCCGTAAAGTATGGAGGCTGAAGCATGCTTAGCCCCATCTTCGTTTCCTGTGACGATCGCTCCTCCCACTTTGTTGTAGTAGAGATACTGACCTTTGTCGTTTGTCAGGCTGCTTCCACCATACAGTCTTTCAATTGCAAGTGTAGCGATGCTGCTTTTTTCACCGAGCCAGAGCGGTGTCCCGACAATCACTATGTCTGCCTGTTTTACTTTTTCAAAAATTTCAGGCCACTGATCGCCTTCCCCGGCGTCTGGTGTAATGCCGTATGAAATCGAGTAATCAGCCAGCCGGACAACTTCAGAGCCTGCCCCTTCCCTGTCAAATATTTCAATGATCTCATTCATTAAAGCTGCTGTATTCGACTGCTCATCTCCGCTCTTCAATGAACAGTTTAATAATAATACGTTAACCATCATCTCATCCTCCCTATTCCATTCTCCTACACTAATACCCTTTCAAAGAATCAGTAAACGACGAGATTAGTTGAAACCATTACCCTCATATTTACGTTTTTACGATAAAAGTAAAATTACAGGGAGGAATGAAAATGAACATCCTTATTGGCATCCAATTATTTGTCATTTCGATTTTTCTGCTGCTCGGCTGGGCTGTCCGATATAAAAAGGTTTACGGGTTGGTATCAGAATTCATCAACCGGCCGGAGAAGGAGCAGGAGGAATTGATCAAGAACGGCTACCCTCAATTAATGGGCGCTTTACTGATCTTGACAGCCTTCTGTATGCTTATTTTTCAACCGCTGGCATTCTCTTCATTTTCCTATGTAATGGAGGTTCAGTTCGGCTTTATGATGGTTTTTTTGATGGGAGGGATGATTTATTTATCCAGATATGAAGTCCCCTCTAAACGAAACAGGAGGTACTGGGTCAATTCCATTCTTATGGTCTTGGTGCTTGGCCTGATCGGGGTTCTCACTTATACGGGTTATCAGAAGAATGAATTGATTATTTCAGATGAATCCTTTTAAATTACCGGCATGTATGGTGAAGTGTGGAAAAAGAAAAAAGGAAGACATCAAATCGGTGCAGCTTCTGGACGAAATGCCGGAAGTCACATGGAAAATCAATGGATTTGGACTTTCTATAATGGCGAAAGGTGTGTTTAAAGTAAAAGATTACGGAAAGAGCCTCCTGTTCATTGAGAAAGAGCCGCCTTATATTTATGTAAATGTTGGTGAAGAGCATGTATTCATCAATGGGAGCTCCCCTGAACAAACACGTTTTTGGTATAGCGAATTAACGGATTGATTTCCAATAGCCGGGTTTTCTTATTCATTTATTGCACATAAAATCTTAAACGGTTCCTCCAGAAGACTGGTATGAAGAGACTGGTGATATCGGCAAAGCATATCATATACGTGAGTGTATGAACTTGTACATAAGGTATTAAATTGTTAGATGAATTTGGACACCGGGATGATAATTTGAGATAGTTAAATAAAGATTTGAATACTACTTTAAAGGGGACACAGATATGTTAACTGTTCTATTCGCATTAGTCGGGATCGTCCTTTCGGTATATTTATTGATAAAGTTCACCCCTGCTTTTGGCCAAAAGCCAGCCCGGGAAAGAGTGCAGATGTCTCTAAACTACTCAAACGGATCTTTCAAGAACCAAACCCCCACTTCTATGAGTACGGATTTTATGAGTTCCATTACGATGATCAGGGACATGTTCATGAGAAAGGCAAATCGAAAACCTGAACATCCACTTCCTGTGACCAAATTTCCTTCGCTTCGTCATCCGTACCATCAAACGAATATCACTTGGTTCGGCCATTCTGCCTGTATGATTGAAATCGACGGAAAGCACCTCCTCCTTGATCCCATGTTTGGAGACTCACCGTCCCCATTCCCCTTATTTGGCGGAAAAAGGTTCAGTAAAGTACTTCCTTTCTCAATAGAAGAGCTTCCGAAAATTGATGCAGTTATTCTTTCCCATGACCATTACGACCATCTTGATTACGGAACGATTCAAAAATTGAATGATAAAGTTAATCAATTCTTTGTTCCGATTGGAGTAGGAAGTCACCTGGAACGCTGGGGAGTACATCCTGATATGATCTATGAACTTGATTGGTGGGAAGAGATCGAATTCTATGGACTTACTCTAGCGTCTGCACCGGCAAGGCATTTTTCCGGAAGAAACATACATGACCGGAACAGTACATTGTGGTGCTCCTGGATCATCAAAGGACAGGATTCGACTATCTTTTTCAGCGGGGACAGCGGGTACGGCCCACATTTCAAGGAGATCGGGGAACGATACGGACCATTCGATCTTACCTTGATGGAGTGCGGGCAGTATGATCCGAGATGGGCCCCCATTCACATGCTTCCAGAAGAAACCGTCCTGGCTCATAAAGATGTCAAAGGTTATTTGTTGCTTCCCATTCACTGGGGTGCCTTCACGCTGTCCTTTCATGAATGGACAGAACCGATTATACGAGTGACGATTGCTGGAGAAGAAGAAGGCATCAAGGTTCTCACACCGGCGATTGGTGAGACAATCTTATTGCATGAAGCTCCTTATCCCTCTTCTAGATGGTGGGAGGAAGAATTGAAGTAACTAAGTACCCCAGCATAAACAAATTAAAAAAGAGGGTGGGACAAAAGTGTTTTAGTCTAATTAAAACCCGAACTAATTTGCCTTCTTACAGGCAAATTAGTTCGGGTTTTTATTTTGTTCAATGTACATTTGGATTTTAGCTCTTTCCAGCGGTTGATTGGAGTGCAAGACGAAGACTCCTGCGGGAAAAGTAGCTTATTAGAAAAGTGGAAGGGCTTTGCTCTGAGGCGGGTGGCATAAGACGAATCGTCCTGGAAGGCGCACTTTGCCTTCTTGATCGGTTTGGCTTATGTCATGTGCCTCTAAGCCCTGCAGCTAGACAAGTGAGACCCCACAGGAGCGAACGCGACGAGGAGACTCACGGGCTACCCGCGGAAAGCGAAGTCTTGCATGGAAATCATTAGCGGTATTAAGAACATGCACTGAAATTGTTCGTCTTTATGTCGTGGTTTATTCGTTTTGTCCCTGCCCCTTTTTCGTAACGGTTAGAGATGAGCTTTTGCAATATGGCAGTAATAGATTCATACTTACTAATGCCATTCCTTCCTAAACACATTCTCGCAAAGAACTTTAGAAGGTTCGTATTTTAACAGTTATTCTTTTCTTTTTTAGCAAAACGTAAGTAGTCTACTTTAAACACACCTGCCAGGTTGATAGTTGATCATTAAAGCAGAATGACTTACTTTCCACGGGACACGGAACCTGTCCCTGCGTCCCGATTGGTTAGCGTGAAGAAGGCTGCGGCACCCAGTAAGGCCGTTGAGAATAAGACGGCGCCCATGGGAACGGCGGTGGTTTCGTCGATGCCGACAAGGGGTGCGACGAGGGAACCGACTACCAGCGGGAGCATGCCGAGCATGGCGCTTGCGCTGCCGGCACGGTGTCCCTGTTTTTCCATGGCGAGTGTAAAGGTGCTGGTCAGAATCATCCCCATCGATGTCATATAAATAAAGATCGGGATAACGAGTGTCGCGAGCGGACCTTGGATAATGGTTGCAATCAGCAAGACTGATGTGGCGCTCACTGCTGTTATCACGGCGATCCGGAGCAGATTTCTTTCCGGTATCATGTCACTGAACTTGCCGATCATGAAACTGCCCGATATGATTGCCAGGCCATTGATACCGAAAAGAAAACTGAACGCCTGAGGGGATACATCGTAGATACCCTGGTACACAAACGGCGTGCCGGCTACATAGGCAAAGCTGCCCCCGTGAATAAGTCCGATGGTCAGAACATAGCCGACAAACGTTCGGTCTGTCATCAGACTTCCCATTGTTCTAAGTGATGCGCCAATTGAAGCCGGAATCCTCTTTTCTGGCGGAAGGGTTTCCTTCAACTTCATGGCAATTGTCAGAACAATCACGAAACCTACTAATCCAAGAAAATAGAAAATCGTATGCCACGAAGCAAACGGCAGAAGTAGGATGGCCCCGCCTGTAATCGGAGCAACCATCGGCGCAGTTGCATTGATTACCATTAGCAAGGCGAAGAATTTTGTCAGCTCCCTCCCGCTGAATACGTCACGAACTACGGCACGGGAAAGGACGATCCCCGCTGATGCAGTGAACCCCTGAATAAAACGTGCTGCTATCAGTACTGAGATATTCGGAGAAAGCGCACATAGAATGGAAGATAAACCAAATAGAAAAATAGAAATTAATAGAGGCTTCCTTCTGCCTTGGGCATCACTGATCGGTCCGATCACGACCTGACCGATTGCAAGCCCGATCAAGCATGCCGTCAGACTGAGTTGCACCATTGAAGCACTGGCATTCAAGTCAGCAGCTATCCCGGGGAAACTTGGCAGGTACATATCAATATTAAGTGGGCCGAGGATTCCAAGCATTCCGAGAAGAAACGCGAATCCAACCCGATTTTTACCGGTTGGTTGATGGTTCATGAGCGTAAACACCTTCCTGATGATTAAGTTAAGTCGTAATAAATCTTTGTTGATTCTAGCAGAGGAATGAGGTGTTTACAATTGATTTGTCTTGGGAATAGAGTTAAATGGTCCGTCCCATTTTCGATTGTATCTGTTGGGATGATTCATCCAGATGGACAAACCGACCTTTTTATTTCATATTTCTTTTCCTATAAAAGGAGTCGGTTCACCTACACTGAATAGGTGGAGTTCATGCATTGCCCTTGTACAAGCTGTATAAAATAGACGGCGAAGTTTCTCGTCTCCGTATTGTATAGAAGATGCATCATAAATGATGACTGCATCGAATTCGATCCCTTTTGCTAAATAGGACGGAATGACGACCACACCTTGTTCATATTCCAATGAACCGATTTTCATGAGTTTGAGATCTTCCATTTCTCGCAATTGTTCATATGCCGCTTCGCTTTCAGCAGCCGTTTTGCATATGATAGCAATGGAACCATGGGAACGTTTTCGCAGTTCATGAATTTTGGATACGATACGCTGGTGAAGATCACGATGATCTTCCACCTTTGTCAGCTCAGGTTTTTGCCCTTCCCTGTCAAAAGCTGTAATCTTGTGACCGTCAGGAACAAGTCTTCTTGTGAATTCGATGATCGGTCTTGTGGACCTATAACTTTGGGACAGCATGATCGCATCGGTATCGGATGGCCCGTACAAACCTGTCAATGTGTTGAAGTCCACATGTTCACGGGCATGGGCAAAGATGGCCTGGTTAAAATCGCCAAGTACCGTCATTTTCGCTGCTGGAAACAGCCTCTTCAGAAATTCAAATTGAAAAGCGGAATAATCCTGAGCTTCGTCAATTAACACATGCCTGATCGAAGTATTCGTCTGAAAGCCCAGTATCAGCTCCTTCAAAAGCAGGAATGGAGTCGCGTCTTCATAAAACAGCTTCCCTTCAGCCAGCATGCGCACAGTCAAACGGCAAATCTTCTCCCACTCATCAGGTGGCGTCCCTTCCATCAATGACTCGATTGCAGTTGGTTCGGCAAAAAATTGATGGTAGATCCCTTTTATATCTACATGAAGCAGCCGATCAATCTTTTTTCGCAGCTTCCTGAACCTCTTGCGGACAATCATGCGTGAAAGCGCAGCGTACTCAACTTCATAATTGTCAAACGGACCTTCTTTGGATGCTTTATTCTCCCTTAAGTGTTTATACACTTTTTCGTAATCCTCTTTACTCAGCAATTCAATTTTTTCCTCTACCCAGGGCTTCGTCCTTTCGAGTTTCTCTGCTTCACCAATCTTTTTAATCAGCCACTCGTTCAACTTTTCAATTCTGTTGTGGAATTTGAGAGTGGTATCGTGCGTATAAAATCGTTCTGTGATCTGTTGCGCTGTGACAATCGATTCACCTCTGAATTTGATCCCCTTGAACTTCATTCCGGAGGATTCAAGTGACAATCTGTAAGCTTTAATTGCTTCAAAAAATTGGGTCGATGCCTTGAATCGGATGCTCTCGGTCCTCGTAAGGTAAGATGGGGAATCCATTTCTTTCAACACATATTCCAGCTGGTCATATGGCCCCTCGACTTGGAATTCTGAACTTAATCGATGGTTCAAATATTCCTGGAATGTCACTTGTTCCATGTTTTCTTCACCAAGTTCAGGCAGTACATTGGATACGTAGCTATTAAACATCGCATTGGGTGAGAACAGAATGATTTGATCAGCGTTCAACGTGCCTCGATACTTATAAAGCAGATATGCAATCCGCTGCAGCGCAGCGGATGTTTTTCCGCTTCCGGCTGCACCCTGGACGATGAGCAGCCGTCCCTTATCGTGCCTGATAATTTGATTTTGTTTTTGTTGAATGGTGGCAACGATGCTTTGCATATAATGATCGGTTCTCTTACCTAGCACTTGCTGCAGAATCTCGTCCCCGATTGTCAGGCTTGTATCGAACATGGCCTTGATGCTGCCATCTTTGATGATGTACTGCCACTTTTTCTCCAATTCCCCTTTAACCTGGCCGCCTAGTGTTTCATATTCAGCTGTCCCAGGGGGAAAATCATAGTACACACTCGAAATAGGTGCACGCCAGTCATAGATAAGGAAGTCATCCCCGGATTCGTCTGTGAGTGTGGCAATACCGATATATACCTGCTGGGCTGACGATTCACCGTTTTCCAGAAAATCAATGCGACCAAAATAAGGCTTTTCTTTCATGCGCCGGAGAGAGATTAACTTTTTCACAGCCTGCCTGTGCGTGCTCTGACTTACAGTCAATACTTGGGCTTGCTGCCTTAAGGTAAGCACGGTCTCCAGAAAGTCATCGAACGTATCAGTATTCACCTTGACCTCATCCCAGAAGTTTTTGCGGATTTCCATCACTTCATCCTGACGGCGTCCGGTTTCTTTCTCCAGACTTTCAATTTGTTCAATGATTGTCTCTATCACTTGATTCACACGTTCTTGCTCCTGCCGGATTTCGAGTTTCATCTAAGCACTCCTTTTCAAGAAAAATTTGGGGTTGACTCATTGATTGTTAATGGTATATAATTATTATTGAGGGAATTTGTTTTATTTTCCCATTTTTATGTGTTTCTGTACTAATTTATCACAAATCCATTCCTATATCAATAGTATTTTTTACGACTGCCAGAAGATCGAGTCTCGATCTTCTGGCAGTTTTTTGTCTGAAGAGAAGGATGCTTCTGCCATCCGTTCTCAAATCTTTCAAAAGGTCTGTTACATCGTGCATTCGCACATACTATTTATCTGGACGGGCAGGTAATTGGTAATGATTCATGTAAAGTTTCCTTGACGTAAAGTTTCCTTTACATCATAATGAATTCTATAAGGGGGATTGTTTCTTTGGAGAATAATCTCGTAAAGTACAGAAAAACATTCGGCTACTCCCAGGAAAGACTTGCTGCAAAGCTTGGTGTTTCCCGTCAGACGATTATTTCGATAGAAAAAGGGAAATATGATCCTTCCCTGCAGTTGGCCTTTCAATTAGCACGTGTTTTCGATACCACGATTGAAGATTTATTTATCTATCACACAAAGGGGGGATATGAATGAAGCAAAATAAATGGTATTTCATTATTGGGGGCATTTTTGCCGCTCAAGGTATCTTCATTTTAGCAGTCGGTATAATTGATGGCAGCATTCCATTCTACGCCCTGCCACTTTTTGCAATGGCTGTGATGAGCTTCTGCATGAGCTATCTGCATCCTCACTTCAAACAAAAGGACGAACGGATGAGAATGATTCGCGAGAAAGGAATGTTCTATTCCTACTTTGCTCTTTTAAGCTACTTTATGATCTTGATGTGGGTACTCCAATTTGATCTTATCCAGCTTACTGCTATGAATCTGTTGTACATCATCATGGCATTGACAATCATGACCGTATTCATTTCAATGGCGGTTGTTGCGAAAGTTAATTAAATATCGAAAACAGGCTATTTCTCCCGATGCGCCCGTCACAGAGCGATTACGTCTTAACGTGACTTGGGACGGGCTTGAATGAGGGATAGGATTGTTTGACAATTTCTAGTAAACGCTCGTTGTTCTCAGAAGAAACGTTTTCGGATAATCTTGGCCCTGCTATTATTGGTGCCCATTCAACTATTTCATTTTTGGAAAGTCCGCTTTTTTGACAATAAAGCCGTAAATATAATTCAGCGAGTTCTTAAGAAACCTGTGAATAGAGAAGATAAGACCGGCAGACATCTGCACGGATATTCCCGCTGCGAGTTCTCCCATTGTTCTACCTTTTACATATTCCATGATGATTGCCTGTTTACCGTTTATTTCTTCACACATATCATTTCAGGAACCGGAAGTCCGTTCGAATGGGCAAACGTTTGTTTATTCGCTTCGTAATTAGCTTGCCCATCAGGCAAGTGTTCGTTAAAAACCTTGACAATTTTATTCTCGAAGAGATAGACTTTCGCTGTGTTTCCAACAGCGATTGGATCGGTTACATACATTGTATCTCTCCTCTATTTTCAATAGCTTCAAATCAGGTTTCTCAGTCTTCTTCATAATAAATCTTGTAAAAATTTCATTAGTAAATAACTCTTTATTCTTAAGCTCCTTTATGCGAATTTTTCTGGATTTTTTACTCTTAAGGCAAGTACCAATCCGCATTTTAAGCAAAAATCCGCCTCTACTTCCGAACTCTTTATTATGGCCCGTTTCTTAAAAAGTGAGCCATATCCCTTAAAATCCCCTGTTCTCATTTCTATTGAACCACAACAAGGACAATTCTATTTAATCAGAGTCATTCCCTCCCTTTCAATGAATCTCA
>NZ_JABMCR010000469.1 GCF_013179555.1 Bacillus haikouensis | reverse complement strand
GACGAATACCCTTTGTGACTATCAGAAAGAAGAAATGAAGCTGCACCGTTCCAGCCGAAAAGAGCTGCGATGCCTTCATCATCAATTTAAAAAGCTCAATCTTTTACGGCAGATTCATTTCCACATCGGGAATTTGATCTACCTTCCTGTTCAGAATGAATCCTTTACCAGGGAGGAGAAGGACAAGATTCTTCAGGCAGTTCAATCACTTAAGAGCATTATGCACCATCCTTCTTACCACATGCAGGATGGACATTTCATTTTGATGAAAGAGCTGCTGCAGGAGTTCTGGGAGGATCATGATGACCTTCACAGCAAGCCGTTTCAATCGATCAGGCAGCATTTTTCCTGCGAAACAATATTACTTTATGAACTTTTGTCAGTTCATGATTTACTGGAAGAATTAAACGAATCGCATGTACTTGAAATTCAGCATGAAAATGTCTTGGAAAAGTCATTGAAAAAATAAAAAAGGATCGTCTCGGGAGTGTGTCACCGGCAGCGATCCTTTTTTTGTTAAAGAATTATTCTCCCAAAGCTTGACGAGCCAGCATGGAAATGACCATATCATCCATAGGCGGATTATGGAGTCCTGCCCTGACATCCCGGTAGTACCGCTGCATAGGATTGGATCTGAACAAGCTTCTCGCCCCGACAATTCTCATGGCAGTGTCTACTATATGAAAGGCACTGTTCGCAACGATATGCTTTACAGAAGCAAGCTCTGCTGCCATTAATGCTCGCTTCTCCGGCTCATTATCCCACTTATCGGCAACAGAATACAGAACCTGCCTTGCTTTAAAGAGCTCCAATTCTATTTCCCCTATTTTCCTTTGAACCTCAGGGACATCCTTAATTGGTCCTGGCAAGCTGTTAGGTGAGTACTCCTTGGAAAAGCGGATCGCTTCATTCCGCGCGGCAATCGCTATGCCAATATAACAAGCCGGGATATGCAGCAGCCACGCTTTCGGAAGTGCCTCTCCCCTGTTATGCCCATCGCTGTCCCGCTCAACTAACGCACTGGAAGGAAGGGCAACGTCTTCAAGTACGAGATCGTCACTCCCGGTTCCTTTCATGGCAATCGTATCCCACGTTTCTTCAATTGAAACACCTTCAAGGGAGTGATCGACCAGGAAAAAACCTTTTTCAGCCTTACCTTCGAACCGTGCAGAAACCAATGAATAATCAAGTGCCTTGGCCATAGAAGTAAATGACTTCCGTCCGTTCAGTACCCAGCCCTTCTCCGTTTTCACCGCATTTGTTTCCGGAATGCCGCCTCGTGTGGGACTGCCTGTTGCAGGTTCGGTTGCAGCACGGTTTATCAAGACTTTATTTTCCACGATTCTTTTGCATAGGCTTTTAAATGTTTCTTCTTTCCACGGCCGGCCTTCGGATAGTTCCATCAAACTGCCCAGATGCCATCCAATCGACAATGCGGTCGCTGCGTCTCCAGTGGCCAGTCTTTCCTGAAGCATGACCAATTCATATAAACTCAGCTCATCTCCCCCGTATTCTTCCGGGACAGTCAAGGCAACATACCCTGCTTTTTTTAAATCTGAAAAATTTTCAAAAGGGAAAGTATCCTCCCGATCAAATTTCTCTGCCCGGGATGAAAAAACATCTGCGAGTTTTCCAGTTGATTCGAGTAACTTCCGCTGACGATCATTTTGAATATAAGATTCATATAAATCCAATTGAATCCTCCTCTGCCGACATTGACTTTCTTTTATGATAATCAATCTATTCCCGGTACTCAAAGATTTTGTCCTATTAAACCAATCAGAATTATGCAGAATTTCATCCATGCTGTTGAGTCGGCATCCAGAATCAAATCCATCCTTTGTTAAACAAAAAAACCCGCTGCATTTAAAATCATGCAGCAAGGTTCGCTAACTGGTTATGAAGCATTTTCCTCTTTATCCACTTTATATTCCTGTTCCCAATACTCAGCGTTTTTAATACCGAGCTTTGTGGAGTTAAAGACTGGATCAAGCCCCTGCTTCTTCTGTTCTTCGTAATCCTTAAGGGCACGAAGAGCAGGTTTTGCCAGGATGAGGATGGCGATCAAGTTCAGCC
>NZ_JABMCR010000468.1 GCF_013179555.1 Bacillus haikouensis | reverse complement strand
ATGGACCTCAGATTCAGAACGAAACCATCAACGCCATCTTTGAACCTTTCTACACCACGAAGGAACTCGGGACGGGAATCGGATTATTTATTTGCAGAAAGCTGATTGAAAAGCATGACGGGGACATTTCCTGTCAATCCAATGCTGAAAAAACAACTTTCTTTATCCGGATACCGTTAAATGAGACTGTAATTCTATAGAGTGAACGTTAAATGTAGGCAGGGGTTGAACCGGTAATAGGGTTCAACCCTTTTTTTATTAATATAGACTGTGGAGTGGGATGTCATTGCAACTAAAATGGAAACATTATCATTTCTTACTAATTAGGGGAAAAATCTCATAATTTATGTTTGATGAAAGTATTTGTGGGTAAAAATAACTATACTGCGAAACGTAACTACAAAAGATTGAGGTGCTTCCTATGAATCTTTCAGTAAATCGGGAAATATGTTTCTTCCATCAGCCTATTTTAGGGAAAGATCTTTTTATCAATATGGGTCACACTCGTCTTTATTCAGAAAGCTTGAAGATAGATGCTTCCTTATACTCGGGTACGATGCAGGTTGCTCTTACCGGTCAGCTTGATTCATCCACAATTGAAAAAATCGATGAGTTCTTATTATATTATAAGCACCAATTTAAAAGCTTCGAAACCATCACATTTGATATCAGCCGCCTTAAATTCGACAATCGATTTGGCCTGTCTGCTTTGGTTGATCTCGTATATGTATTGAAGCAGGAAGGTCTCCGGATTTTATTTAGCGGGGCTGGGCCAAAAGACCGGCAAGTGTTGATGGATTCGGGTTTTTATGAGTGGCTGCTACAATAAAAGCTTGATTTCCGCCGGATGATTGCGGCGGAAATCAAGCTTATTTTTTATTTCAGCTTATTGATGTCTTTGATGATGTCATCAAATGGGGGATCCGATACGCCTTCGTACTTATTGAGGAGTGTACCCGATTCACTTACCAGGAAAAACGAGGTCGCATGGACAAATTGATCCGAGCCCTCCACTTTGGCAGCAGGTGTTTTGAACGATACGTTCGCAAATGTTTCAATTTCCTCACGAGAATAGCCGGTGAGGAACGTCCAATTATTGTAGTCAGCGCTGTGGCGTTTGCTGTATTCGGTCAATGTCTCCGGGGTGTCCATCTCAGGGTCGATTGAAATCGATACGAGCTGGACGTCATCATCCAAGCCGGCTTTCTTGATTTCTGACTGCAGTTTCGCCATATTCGCCGTCATTGGCAGACAGACCGTTTCACAGTTCGTGAAGATAAAGTCGGCTATCATGATCTTATCTTGATTTAACTCAGATAACCTGACCTTCGCATCATCCTGATTTACAGCTTCCAGTTCACCAATCTCGACGCTCATTGGAAACGATGCTTCCACATCTTCTTTACCCCCGCATCCTCCAAGAACTGCCATCAACATCATCATGATCGTTAGTCCTAACGTAACCTTCATAACCATCTTCTCCTTTTTACAAAAAAGGTCCGTCCCTGCATTGAGTTAAAACAGTGCGGGACGGGCCTGTGATTAGTCGATGAATTGTTTGTCGATCAGGTCTGTGAATGCTGGTTTTTCTTTAAGAAATTTGAGTTCGTACGATGAGTCGGCGAATGCCTGGACGGCTTCAGAATCCACTTTGTAGGTAAATCCGATGCGTTCCCATGCCTGGTCGACGACTTCTTTGCTTAGTTCCTGTTTGGTTACTTCTTTAATATCGTTAATGGTGATTTCTTTCGCTTCTTCAGGGTTTTCAGCAATGAAATCTGTTGCCTGCTTGTGTGCGTCCACAATGCTTTGGATTCTTTCAGGATTCTCTTCTACTGAACTTCCGGAAGCGACAAGGACGGACGCCGGCAGTGTTTTACCGAATGAGATTTCGTCATGGTCGATGATGACTTTCGCTCCGGTTTCCTGCTGGATGACCGCAGCCCAAGGTTCAGGAGCGACTGCGATGTCGACTTTCCCTGACTTCAGCATTCCTGCGTATTGAGCCGGATTTCCCGTTACGTGCTTCATCGTTCCGCCGATGCGTGATGATTCGATGCCGTGCTCCTGCAGGAAGGTCTCTACTTG
>NZ_JABMCR010000467.1 GCF_013179555.1 Bacillus haikouensis | reverse complement strand
CCCTAATCTTTCCGTTCTCAAGAACGACATGATATATCAATTCGCTCTGTGTATAATCATGCCCATCATATAAACGTACATTATCAATGATCAATTAAAGATTCCTCCTCCTGCCAAAAGATCCTTAGTACTCTCTTTTTCCAATTCAGCAATTTACTAAACTTATTGACGAAGATTATCCCTAAAACATAAAAACTGCACAGACACTGAGTTGTGCTGTGCAGTCTTGCGATTAAAACCATTTAAAGGTATCTTCCTCTTTATTTGATTCACTTACTTCTGGTCTTGTAAGTTTCCAAAAGCTGTCCCATATAGTATCCTCACTGATTTCAGAATCTGCCTTTACTTCTTTTTCATTTTTATTAGACATGCTGCTCCCTCCTTTATCCATACATACACTACATTCTATTCATGAAATCAAAAAGCGTTTAAGAAATTATAAACTAATTTACGGACACAAATTGAGCAAAAAAAAGAACCAATCAAAAGATTGGCCCTTCGTAAATCAAGAAGATTTCATTGTTGGGTGAGGATTATCTACAACTTGAAGTACTTTAGTGGATGTTACCATGTCAGCGTTACAAAGTGGGCATTTAGGTGAGACTTCACTCTTGAAGTTATCTCGCATCCAGCCTTTACATTCTTCAGATGAACAAGCCCAAATCTTTGTTTCTTCAGTTTTTATTTCTTCCTCTACTTGATTTCGACGACCAAAAGCCATTGAATGTCCTCCTTTAAAGTAAGCAGGATTTCCATGCCAGGCACGAAAAAACTGATTGTGGTATGCTGCTCAGCAGATTATAAAAGGGTTATATAATTTAAACTGGGTGTAATATAGTAATTTTCTGCGGTTAATACCATTATATCACACTTGCTTCCATAATTATATACACAGACAACCTGTCGATCTCGGAACCACTGATATTCAAGTACGGCATGATTTTTACTTTTTCTTCTTCGACCTCGAAGAATCTGCTTTTGTGCCCCCGGATAATTCGTGGTTTGTCGTTCCTTGTCCTTCAACTTGTGAAGAACCTAACATCGACTTAGATGGATCCTCTTTCTTTCTACTCATCTTTCGTCACCTCCACTATTATCGTAACCTTTGACTGTCAGATTTATGTATTTTTTCTTATTATGACTCTGCTCTCAACATGAGTAAGAATATCAAACCTGGGAAATCTAAGAATAAATCAAATGAATCCGGACTTTAGGGTGATGAGAAGTGTTCAGACGCAAAAAAGCAGCCAAAGATCTTGAAACGAAAGCTGTTCATAGCTTCGAAATAGAGAATTTCAGACAAGAGATACTATCTTTTGTGAGCAGCAGTGATGATTTAATTTATAGAATTCTACAGCCGCATGATCAAAAAATTGTCATCTTTTATTTTGAAGACCTGGTTGACCTTAAAACATTAAACGAGTGTATCATACGTCCTATTGAAGAAATCAAGGATGTTTCCAATGCAGAAACAATAGCAAATAAAATTAACATAGCAGACATTACAAGAACGAATCAAATAAGCGAAGTAGTAGAGCAGCTGGTGAATGGCTGTGCATATATATTCAGAGAAAATGATACATACGGAATCATTGCCGATATCCAGGATAAAGCGACACGAGGATTGGAAAAAGCAGAAACAGAATCACTTGTATTCGGCCCTAAAATCTCTTTCACCGAATCGATTTCCAAAAACTTAAATCTCATTCGTTCAAACCTTAACGATCCGAAACTTTGCGTGGAAACCCTGATAATTGGATCACGGGCGAAGAAGAAAGTCCAAATTATTTACATTAAAGATATAGCTGACGAGGAGAATGTTAACACTTTCAGACAACGAATTACAGAACTTGAAGTGGATAGTATCGTCGATTCGACGGTTCTGTCACAGATGATTGAAGATAACTCCTATACCGTCTTCCCTCAATTCATCACGACGGAACTCCCTGACCGGCTTACTATTTCACTTCTGCACGGAAAGATCGGCTTGCTTGTCGACCGAAGTCCCACTGTTATTATCGGTCCATCCACTTTAATGAATTTCTTTGAGTCGACTGAGGATATTTATATGAGATGGAACATGGGGACGTTTC
>NZ_JABMCR010000466.1 GCF_013179555.1 Bacillus haikouensis | reverse complement strand
AAGGGTGTTATCTCGAAGATCTTACCTGAGGAAGACATGCCGTATTTACCAGACGGCACACCAATCGATATCATGCTTAACCCATTAGGGGTACCATCACGTATGAACATCGGTCAGGTGCTTGAGCTTCACTTGGGTATGGCCGCGAGATATCTTGGCATTCATGTTGCTTCACCTGTATTTGATGGAGCACGTGAGGAAGATGTCTGGTCTACAATCGAAGAAGCTGGTATGGCACGCGATGCCAAAACCGTTCTTTACGATGGCAGAACAGGTGAACCGTTTGACAACCGTGTATCAGTTGGAATCATGTACATGATCAAACTGGCACACATGGTCGATGACAAGCTTCACGCCCGTTCTACTGGTCCTTACTCACTTGTTACGCAGCAGCCGCTGGGTGGTAAAGCTCAATTCGGTGGTCAGCGTTTCGGTGAGATGGAAGTATGGGCACTTGAAGCATACGGTGCTGCTTATACACTGCAAGAAATCCTTACAGTTAAATCCGATGACGTTGTCGGCCGTGTGAAAACATACGAAGCAATCGTCAAAGGAGAAAACGTACCTGAGCCCGGGGTTCCAGAATCATTCAAGGTTCTGATCAAAGAGCTTCAAAGTTTAGGTATGGATGTTAAAATCCTCTCAAGCACCGAAGAAGAAATTGAAATGCGTGACTTAGAGGACGAAGAAGAAGTACAACAAGCTGACACGCTAAATATATCTGAGTCTAATGAGCAACAATCCGAGACAGTAGGGTCAAAGGAATAAATTTAGAGCAATTAGGGTTAGAGCCTGTAGATTAAAAGGGAGGTAGGCCCCTTGCTAGATGTAAATAACTTTGAGTATATGAAAATTGGTTTAGCTTCCCCCGACAAGATCCGTTCGTGGTCTTTCGGGGAAGTCAAAAAACCGGAAACCATTAACTATCGTACATTAAAGCCAGAAAAAGACGGCTTATTCTGTGAACGTATTTTTGGTCCTACAAAGGACTGGGAATGCCACTGCGGTAAATACAAACGTGTACGCTATAAAGGCGTAGTTTGTGACCGTTGTGGAGTTGAAGTAACAAAAGCGAAGGTTCGCCGTGAACGTATGGGTCACATCGAACTTGCTGCTCCTGTATCTCACATCTGGTACTTCAAAGGAATTCCAAGCCGTATGGGATTAGTATTAGACATGTCCCCACGTGCATTGGAAGAAGTCATTTACTTCGCTTCCTACGTTGTAACAGAACCAGGTGATACGGCTCTTGAGAGAAAACAACTCCTTTCTGAAAAAGAGTACCGTGCATACCGTGAAAAATACGGAGTGAAATTCCAAGCTGCAATGGGTGCTGAAGCAATTAAAAAGCTTCTGCAGGATATTGATCTTGATAAAGAAGCTGATTTCTTAAAAGAAGAACTGAAAACAGCTCAAGGCCAGCGCCGTACCCGTGCAATCAAACGTCTAGAGGTAGTGGAATCTTTCAGAAACTCAGGAAATGATCCTGATTGGATGATCCTTGATGTACTGCCAGTCATCCCTCCTGAGCTTCGTCCAATGGTTCAGTTGGATGGTGGACGTTTTGCAACATCTGACCTTAACGATTTATATCGTCGTGTCATCAACCGTAACAATCGTTTAAAACGTTTATTGGATCTTGGTGCCCCAAGCATCATCGTTCAGAACGAAAAACGTATGCTTCAAGAAGCAGTCGATGCATTAATTGACAATGGCCGCCGCGGACGTCCGGTAACAGGACCAGGTAACCGTCCATTGAAGTCTCTTTCGCACATGCTTAAAGGGAAGCAAGGTCGTTTCCGTCAAAACCTTCTCGGTAAACGTGTTGACTATTCCGGTCGTTCTGTAATCGTTGTTGGACCTAATCTAAAGATGTATCAATGCGGCCTTCCGAAAGAAATGGCACTTGAATTATTCAAGCCTTTTGTTATGAAGGAACTCGTTGAAAAAGGATTGGCTCACAACATCAAGAGTGCGAAACGCAAGATAGAACGCGTACAGCCGGAAGTATGGGATGTACTGGAAGAGGTAATTAAAGAACATCCTGTTCTTTTAAACCGTGCACCTACTCTTCACAGACTTGGGATTCAAGCAT
>NZ_JABMCR010000465.1 GCF_013179555.1 Bacillus haikouensis | reverse complement strand
ACCGAGGGGCAGATATTTTATTTTTTGGCAATATTCCCAATGGGGCAGGTCTTTCATCTTCTGCGTCCATAGAAATGGCAACTGGCGTTTTATTGAATGGACTTTTCGATTTGAAATTGAAACCCATTCCAATGATTCAATTTGGTCAAATGGTTGAAAATATGTATATCGGTGTTAACAGCGGGATTATGGATCAATTTGCTATCGGTATGGGAAAACAAGATCATGCCATCCTTTTAAATTGTCAAACTCTTGAATATGAATATGCCCCTCTTGAACTGGGTCAATATGTCATCATGATTATCAATACAAATAAACAACGTGCGTTAGCAGGCTCTAAGTATAACGAACGCCGTACGCAATGTGAGCAAGCATTAAGGGACTTGCAGCGGAAACTAGCGGTTCATAGTTTAGGAGAATTAACACCTGAGGAATTTGAACTGAATAAAAAACTAATCACAGATGAGGTGAATCGAAAACGAGCTAAACACGCTGTATATGAAAATGCACGCACATTAGAAGCACTAAAAGATCTGCAGCAGGGAGATCTTATTCGTTTTGGTCAATTAATGAATGAATCTCATCGCTCACTGAGAGACGATTATGAGGTTACCGGTCACGAGCTTGATACCCTCGTCCAAGCTGCATGGGCACAAGATGGAGTAATTGGCGCACGTATGACTGGTGCTGGGTTTGGCGGATGTGCCATTGCGGTTGTGGCAAAAGATAAAGTAAATGATTTCAAGAAAAACATTTCTACTATCTACAGAGAAAAAATCGGTTATGATGCAACATTTTACACAGCCGGGATTGGCAGCGGTGCTAGAGAGATTTCTGAGGAGGCTATACTATGAGTATATTAGTTTTAGGCGGTGCAGGCTATATAGGTTCACATGCTGTTTATCGATTGATTGATCAAGGTGAACAGGTTGTGGTGGTGGATAACCTTGAAACTGGACACAGACAAGCGATACATTCAAAGGCCGTGTTCTATGAGGGAGATATGCGTAATATTGAGTTCTTACGTTCTGTATTTGAAGAAGAACCGATTACTGCAGTGATGCATTTTGCAGCCAATTCACTAGTCGGAGAATCTATGCAAAATCCTCTCAAGTATTATGACAATAATGTTTATGGGACACAGGTATTACTTAAGGCCATGGTTGAATATAAAGTAAAACATATTGTATTCTCTTCAACTGCAGCAGCCTATGGTGAGCCTGATATGGCGCTCATTACCGAATCGGCACCCACGAACCCAACCAACACATATGGTGAGACGAAACTAACCATGGAAAAGATGATAAAGTGGACCGAACACGCATACGGGATAAAATATGTATCATTACGCTATTTTAATGTAGCCGGCGCAAGAGAAACTTCAGAAATCGGGGAGGACCATCAACCCGAAACTCATCTAATTCCAATCATCTTACAGACTGCTTTAGGGCAACGACCTCATATCACCATTTTTGGAGATGATTATGACACGCCTGATGGATCGTGTATCCGGGATTATATTCATGTAGAAGATTTAATTACTGCTCATCTTTTAGCCTTAAACTATTTACAAGCTTGCGGCAAAAGTGATGTGTTTAATTTGGGAAGCAGCCAGGGATTCTCTGTGAAAGAAATGATTGAAGCAGCAAGAGAGGTTACAGGCAAGGACATTCGAGCAGAAATTGGGCCGCGCCGAACCGGTGATCCGGGGACTCTAGTAGCAAGTTCGGAAAAAGCGAAACAAGTACTAGGCTGGAATCCAACTAGAACATCCATTTCGAAGATGATTGAGGACGCATGGAAATGGCACTCTTCCCAGCCGGATGGTTACAAAAAGGATGTGCTAACTTGATCTATCAACATATTGCCGGTCTGATTCAGAAGGCGTTGGATGTGCAATTAATTGAACCGGGAGATAAGGTTTATATTCGAAATCAGGTGATGAGCTTACTTGGACTGGATACCTATCCTGAAGAGGTGCAGCTATGTGAGGATTCAATTCCAAATCTTATAGAGAAAATCATTGCATATGCAGTGGAAGATAAAGTGATAGATAACGTCTTTGATGAGAGGGAAATCTTAGCAGCCAATTTAATGAATTGCTTTGTTCCAAGACCATCCGTTGT
>NZ_JABMCR010000464.1 GCF_013179555.1 Bacillus haikouensis | reverse complement strand
CCCTTGCACGATAAATGAAATAATTGAAAGACGCAGGGAACATTGACCTGCGTCTTTTACATGAGGATTTACAGATAGAATAACAATCCATCTTCCTTATAGTCTTCTCCGCCAATCGATATATTCTGTTCTTTAACCACAACGGGATCGAAGGAATAATAAAAGTGCTTCGAAGGATTCTCTTTAAGCACCCATACGAGCATATTTGAATGGCCTTGTGATTTTAATTCATCCATCGCAAACTTTAACAGAACACTTCCCAATCCATTTCTCTGATATTCTTCCAACAGATAGATTGCATACAGTTCACCTTCATATAGATTGTCTCGTTCTTTACCGATCGAAGCGAAACCAGCAATATCCCCATTATTCAGTTCGCACACATAGGTTTGATGAGAGCCGGCGAGTATACCGTCCCACCTGACCCTCTTATCTTCTATTATTAATGATTCAAGGTACCTGTCTGAAACGATACCTTTGTATGTCGTTTTCCAACTGTTCATATGAACGTTTGCGATTCCGTGAGCGTCAGAGGGATTTGCTTTTCTAATATGGTACTTCTTCATTCTTTTTCACCTCATTCACGTGTTGAACCATTTTCTTCACTTTCCTTTCTTCCACTAGGAAAAGCGTCACACCCAAAATGATGACCATGCCACCGATGACCTGGGTGAGAAGTATTTTTTCAGCCAAGAGCCAATAGGCGAGAATAGAGGCCCCGATGGGTTCGAACAGGATCGCCATCGAAATGGTCGAGGTACTTAACCACTTTAGTGACCAGTTAAATAATGTATGCCCGAGAAGTGTCGGGATGATTGCCAGCAGCAGAAAGTAAATCCAGTCTTCTTTCGGGTATGGTCCGAGAGCTTCTCCCCTGAAAAGCACATAGATTAATAGTACAACCGCGCTGATTGCATAGACCAGATATGTATAAGTGATCAAGGACAATCTTTTTCGGATGGTTTGCCCGAATAAGAGATACCCGGTCACTAATGCACATGCAAGCAATGCCAAAATGTCTCCCCATAGTGCAGTTCCGCTTATTCTGAAATCCCCCCAGCTGATGATGAAACTGCCAGTCACTGCTAACAACGCAGAGATGACTGCCTTGCCCGTCAGTTTTTCTTTGAAAAATAAATAAGCTCCTATAAACGCAAAGAGCGGCTGGAGGGTGACGAGTACGGTCGAGCTGGCAACAGAGGTGTAGTTGAGCGACTCGAACCAAAGGATAAAGTGAAAAGCTAGAAAGATGCCTGCAATGACAGAAAACAGCCAATCCCTCTTTGTAATAACTTGGAGTTCCCTCACATATTTTAAGACAAATACCGGGGTCATTAAAAGGATCGTAAATAGAAGCCGGTAAAAGGCAAGCACTCCGGATGGTGCACTGGATACTTTGACTAAAATGGCAGATGTCGAAACAGATATCACTCCTACAGCAAGAAGCAGATAAGGATTGACTTTTGATTCAGCCATGGAAACACCCCCGTGTTTTCTGAATGATTTAACGCTTGTTTGTTTTAATACGTTCAATTGTTCTCATTTTAGTAGATATTGAGAAATAATACTACATCCATTTATCGATTTTTTCAATCTGTTTAAATAGATTTGGAGGGGGTCAGGTGGATTTCATAGACACAGCACTTTATTTGAAACTTGGGATTTCTGCTGTTCTTGGATTAATCATCGGCTTGGAAAGAGAATTGAAGAGGAAACCTGTGGGCCTTAAAACGTCACTTGTCATCTGTATCGTAAGCTGCCTGTTGACAGTGGTATCGATTGAATCTGCGTATATAGCTCCAGGCTCAGAAAAAGTGAATATCACGATGGATCCTCTGCGTCTGGCCGCTCAGATTGTTTCAGGGATCGGTTTCCTGGGGGCAGGCGTTATTTTGAGACGGGGGAATGACAGTATTTCAGGATTGACGACAGCAGCGATGATCTGGGGGGCAGCCGGAATTGGTATTGCAGTCGGTGCAGGATTTTACTTGGAAGCGACCGCGGGTGTCATCCTTATTATTGTCTCGGTAGAAGTCGTTCCTACAATCATCACCTTCATAGGCCCGAAGCGTTTAAGGGAAAAGGAGTTATTCCTGCGGGCGACCATCAAGGAAAAGCATGAAATCAAAACGA
>NZ_JABMCR010000463.1 GCF_013179555.1 Bacillus haikouensis | reverse complement strand
ATCATCCTGTCCTTTTACAGTGTTGTGGGGGGCTGGATTCTATCCTATCTTGCCAGAAGCTTTACTGGATCTCTTTCCGGCATGACCCAGGAACAGTACGGTGCATTGTTTGAAAGCATCATTGCAAGTCCCTGGGAAATCCTGATTACACAATCCTTATTTATTGTGCTCACCGTACTGGTCGTTCAAGGCGGGATTCAAAAAGGGATTGAGCGTGCGAGCAGTTATATGATGCCGTCTTTATTTATTTTATTTCTTATTTTAGTGGCACGCTCGCTCACCCTTGAAGGTGCGATGGAAGGTGTACGCTTTCTTCTGATCCCGGATTGGAGCTATCTCAATGGCGAAACAGCTTTGCTTGCACTTGGACAAGCATTTTTCTCCTTGACTGTCGGTCTGTCAGTCATGGTGACGTATGCTTCCTATCTTTCAAAGGAGGACAGCATGCCTCGCTCTGCGATTTCCGTATCCGGACTGAATATTTTGATTTCCTTACTCGCAGGGTTGGTTATTTTCCCTTCCGTCTATGCGTTGGGATTCCAGCCTGACGAAGGACCGGGGATAGCCTTTGTCGTACTGCCTGCCGTTTTTAACGAAATCGCTTCCGGAGGTATCTTCCTTACCGTATTCCTGATACTGTTATTATTCGCTACATTGACATCTGCATTCTCGATCCTTGAAATCGGAGTTGCAGCATTGACCAAGGGGAATCCCAAAAAAAGACTTCCTTATACATGGTTGATGGGGATCCTCGTATTCATCGCAGGAATCCCAAGTGCCCTTTCTTTTGGAGTATTCAGCGACTTTACCATTCTCGAGCGGAATTTCTTTGATTTTGCAGACTTCATCACAAGCAGCTTCGGACTGCCAATAGGAGCATTATTCATAAGTATTTTTGTTTCCTACCGTTTGAAGAGAGAGGAAGTATGGAACGAAATCCAGCAGGGGTCCACCACCTCTAGAGGACTCTTCAACGCTTGGATCATCCTTCTTCGCTACATCGTCCCGGTCGCGATCATATTCGTGTTTCTTTCTTAGAAATCTTTCAAAGGCCCGCCCCTCAACGGTTTAATCGTTAAGGGGCGGGCTTCATTTTTACCATTTTGTTCATTGGTTTAAAGTCTAATATTTTCCATTTAGTGATAAAATAGGAGTAAGAAGAAGATTTGATTTTGGGGAGGGGTTCAGGATGACACACTTCGGTGAAAATTTGAAGAGAGTAAGAGAAGATCGGAACATGTCTCAACGCCAGTTAGCATTGAAGGCTCGATTAGGAGCGAGTACGATCGAGAAATATGAAAACAACGAACAAATACCAGATACACAAATCATTTTAAATCTTTCTACCGTTCTAGATATCCCCGCTTCCGAGCTATTGGAGCGTGAAGTGATCGACCATCACCCGGCTGGTATCGACGAGGAAATCGAACAATTAATCAAAGAAATCGGTCTGAAAAGAACGAAGCTGATCCTTCGCAAAGCAAAGGAGTTCACAGAAGAAGATTTCCTCCGTGTCATGCAAATGCTATATGAAGTAAAATATGAAAAAAAATATTGAACAGTTATGTATATCTTTTTCTCAGACGGGTCATACTGAGAGTAAGCTTTCTAAGTATTCCCCCTTTTGTTTTCATTTGTTGGACGATAACTCTATCGTCCTATTTTTTTTGAGCATTTTAGATGTTGCAGCAGCAATCCTGTGGTATTCCGGTAATGGGAGCTCCATTTTGTGGCGGGAGAGCTGATTATGCGCTCATTTACGAGGCTCATATCCATCAAAAATTATTCTAATTCAGTCCATCAGTCAGACAGGTACCCATTCAGTACAACCTGCTAACCAACTACAATGACTGATCCTCATTCAAAAACCAGGCACCGTCAATACGGAACCTGGCTTTTTTTCATCATTCAACCACTATAATTCTCTACAAACCGCTTCATCCGCTTCACCGCTTCCTGCAGTTGTTCCATGGAAGACGCATAGGAACAGCGGATATGCCCTTCCCCGCCTTTGCCGAACACATTTCCGGGAACGACAGCCACCTTTTCTTCCAACAGCAGCTTTTCGGCAAATTCCTCTGAGGACAGGCCGGTTTCAGCAACCGACGGGAACGCGTAAAATGCCCCGCCAGGCAG
>NZ_JABMCR010000462.1 GCF_013179555.1 Bacillus haikouensis | reverse complement strand
TACGTTGATTTCGATTATGATGCATGTGAGGATCCTCCCTTTATGAGATTTGGTTCGCACCTGCATCATAACGGAGGGTCCTTTTTTTGTGCAATAGGTCCTTTTTAATACCACAGGAATGCTCCTGGGGGAGAAGTGACTGGTGTGAGACTTGTCCAGCTCTGGGACTTAAAGGCACATGTCTTAGTCAAATCATCCAGAAGGCAAGGAACGCTTTCATTCCTACTTCTCCTTATGCTACCCGCCTCTGTATAAAGCCCCTCCGCTTTTCTTGACAGCAGGGAGGAACGACCGAAGAGGCTCGGAACACCCGGGTAAAGTGAAGACTAGCAGGAAATCAACAGCGGTGTTTAATACCCGCGTTTTATTTTCCTTTTGCATACTTGGATGAAATCGTGGTATAGTAAATTAACTAATAAATGACAGGAGTGATGGGTGGACAATGAAGAACTAATCTTATTTTCGACGATTGAAATTTTATATTTCAAATCAACCTAAATAGGATTAGTCTGCCCATTTATTATACGTCTGCCTGAGCTATCGATTGAGATCGGCTTCTTTTGAGTGCGCTGCAGGCACAGGTACGGCTAATCCTTCCAGATGATCTGGGAGGATTTTTTTGTCCTCCTTTTAAAGAGAGGGGAAGATTGTATGAGAGAGATTATGAAATTAGTGGATATAAGCGTTGAAATGATGGAACGAAATCTGTTTGAAGGGTTGAATGCGAGTGTGCAGGAAGGGGATGTGATCGGGATCATCGGGCCGAACGGTGCTGGGAAATCCACGCTTCTGCAGGTGATTCATGAGGATCTTGCGCCTTCCGGAGGCTCCATCCAGTGGATGCAGCGAGACATGAGCATGACGATGGTCGAGCAGGAAACAGAGTCTCATTTCTTCGGTGACACAACATCTTCTGAAGCTAAGCTTTTGGAAAAGTGGAAGGTACCCCTTCATGATTTCCGGCAGCTGAGCGGCGGGGAAAAACTGAAAGCGAGGCTTGCAAAGGGTTTTGCCCGGAATACGGATCTCTTGCTGCTCGATGAGCCTACGAACCATTTGGACCAGGAGAGCCTGGAGTTTTTGACGAAACAGATCAGGGATTATAAAGGAACAATCATTCTCGTGTCGCATGACCGATATTTTTTAGATGAAGCAGTGACGAAAATCTGGTCGCTTGAAGACGGAAAATTTACTGAGCATAAAGGAAATTATTCGAGTTATATGGAAGAACGGAGACAGAAGCGGCTGACTCAGCAGCGGGAATATGAGAAGCAGCAGAAGATGGTGGAACGCATTGAAAGCCAGATGAGCGAGCTCAACTCCTGGTCGCAAAAGGCACATGCCCAGTCGACTAAGAAAGAAGGGTTCAAGGAATACTACCGGGTGAAAGCCAAGCGGACCGACAGTCAGGTTAAGTCAAAGCAAAAGCGGCTTGAAAGGGAGCTTGAGAAGGTGAAGGTGGAAGCCGTTGAGGAAGAGCATACAGTCCGATTCTCGCTGCAGGCGGGTCACAAGAAAGGCAAACGTTTCCTTGAAGTGAAGAATCTGTCGAAGAACTTTAGCGGGCGGACGTTGTTCAGCGCAGCCAATTTTACGATTCAATATGGTGAAAAGATCTCAATCATTGGACCCAATGGGAGCGGGAAGACGACACTATTGAAGATCATCATGGGGAACGAAAAAGCAGAAGGCGGCGTTTGGCTCTCGCCTTCTGCAGAGATTGGATATCTTACACAGGAAGTATTCGACCTGCCGCTTGATGATACACCGGAGCAGCTTTTCCACAAGGAAACGTTTGAAGAGAGAGGGAAGGTCCAGACGCTGATGAAGCATCTTGGATTCCAGACGGCTTCTTGGCGGGAGCCGATCCGGAATATGAGCATGGGCGAGCGCGTGAAGTGCAAGCTGATGAAGTATATGCTGGAGGAAAGGGACGTGCTGATTCTGGATGAACCGACGAACCATCTCGATTTGCCCTCGCGTGAACAGCTGGAGGAGACGTTATCGCATTACACCGGCACCTTGATCGTCGTCTCGCATGACCGGTATTTTCTTGAGAAAACGACAAGTGTAAAGCTCGTGATTGAAAACAGGGAAATCCGCAAGCAGTTGAATGAGTCTGCTCCTGAGCGCAGCGACGTAGAGGAATTGCGGTTGAC
>NZ_JABMCR010000461.1 GCF_013179555.1 Bacillus haikouensis | reverse complement strand
ACAAGGATCCTGGTGACATTGATCCATGAAATGAAGAAAAGACAGGTTCAGCACGGATTGGCTACGTTGTGTATCGGCGGAGGGCAAGGTGTAGCGACAGTCGTAGAGCTGAACAATTAAGAAGGTTGATTAAGAAAGAAACGAGGAGGGAACACGATGAAACAAGTTTATACTTCATACAGTGAAGCTGTGGCGGATATACATGATGGAGCCACTCTTATGGTAGGCGGGTTCGGTCTGTGCGGCATTCCTGAGAAATTGATACTTGCCCTTGTGGATAAAGGAGTTAAAAATCTGACAGTCATCTCAAATAACTGCGGAGTGGATGATTGGGGACTCGGCTTATTGCTCCAAAATAAACAGATTGACAGAATGATAGGCTCCTATGTAGGTGAGAATAAAGAGTTTGAAAGACAGGTGCTCTCAGGAGAGCTTGAAGTGGAATTGGTTCCTCAAGGAACATTAGCGGAGAAGATCCGGGCGGGAGGCGCCGGAATCCCTGCGTTTTATACACCGGCCGGGGTGGGAACACCCGTAGCGGAAGGAAAAGAGACGCGGACATTTAATGGAAAAGAATATCTGTTGGAAGAAGCCTTTACGGCAGATTTCTCACTGGTAAGAGCGTGGAAAGCAGATAAAATGGGGAATCTCATTTACAACAAGACAGCGCAGAACTTCAATCCGATGATTGCTGCCGCAGGGAAAGTGACCATCGCTGAAGCAGAGGAGATTGTGGAGATCGGGGACATCAATCCGCAGGAAGTACATACTCCGAGCATCTATGTTCAACGATTGATTCAGGCAGAGCAGGAAAAACGCATAGAAAGAAGAACAGTCAAAGCCTAGAAGGGAGAGTGGATAGGATGGATCGTGCGAAGATGCGTGAAAAGATCGCCAGAAGAGCGGAAAAAGAAATACAGGATGGTTTTTACGTGAACTTAGGGATAGGTATGCCGACACTGGTCGCCAACTATATTACAGAGAATAAACAGGTTGTGCTGCAGTCGGAGAACGGGCTCCTCGGGATAGGCCCATATCCGACCGAAGAAGAATTGGATGCTGACCTGATCAATGCAGGGAAAGAAACGGTCACTGCCATTCCGGGCTCCTCTTACTTTAACAGTGCCGAATCATTTGCGATGATTCGCGGAGGGCATATTAATATTGCCATCCTGGGGGGCATGGAAGTTGCCGAAAATGGTGATCTTGCAAACTGGATGATCCCAGGAAAGATGATCAAAGGAATGGGCGGCGCTATGGACCTGGTACATGGGGCTCAGCGTATCATTGTCATTATGGAACATGTGAACAAAAATGGTGAAAGCAAAATCCTGAAAGATTGCTCCTTGCCACTAACAGGCAAAGGGGTGGTCAACCGGATCATCACAGACCGCGCAGTCATGGATGTGACAAGTGAAGGGCTGCTCCTGCGGGAAGTGGCAAACGGGTTCACGGTGGAAGACATTCTATCATCTACGGCTGCCGAGCTTAAAGTGGCCGATGATGTAAAACTCGAAGCTTATTAAAACACCAGCCATCCAGGGAGGATAAAATTTCTCCCTGGATGGCTTTTTAGATTTCCCTTGTCTATTCCAATTGACTTGGATTGATCAGCTCTTTGACGAATGCGGAAAAAAGTTTTATAAATAAGGATAGAAACGAATAGGGGGATTCGATATGTCTAAGAAAAAGAAACAAGAAGCAGAATTGACGTTAAAGAACTCCATAAATGCTGACCTGTTTGAACAATTGAAGAGTAAGAAAAAAGAACTGGAAAAAGTGGAAGAAGTGAAAAAAGAAGAAGAGCGTCAGCGGAAAGTGGAGGAAAGAAAGCAAAGAGAGAAGAATAAATCTTTTGAAGAACTGTTGAATGAGAGTAACTTAAACTGGGAGAATTATAAGAAATAAAGGGACTTCTATATGAAGAAAGGGGCAGGGACAAAACTTTTTCTTTTGTTCAATGTACATTTAGATTTTAGCTCTTTCCAGCGGTTGATTGGAGTGCAAGACGAAGACTCCTGTGGGAAAAGTAGCTTATTAGAAAAGCGGAAGGGCTTTGCTCAGAGGCTGGTGGCATAAGACGAATCGTCCTGGAAGGCGCACTTTGCCTTCTTGGTCGGTTTGGCTTATGTCATGTGCCTCTAAGCCCTGCAGCTAGACAAGTGAGACCCCGCAG
>NZ_JABMCR010000460.1 GCF_013179555.1 Bacillus haikouensis | reverse complement strand
GGGCAAAGTCTCAGGTGAAGTGGAGCGGCTCCTTCGAAGGTGTAACGTATGAAGTCATTTTCACTTTGAGTGATAGAGGGGTCTGGTTCTGGGATATTGAAGTCGCCGGTCAAGATGTGGAAATCGACGTGGTGTACGGGCAGGACCTCGGTCTCGCAGATAAAGGTGCGGTCAGGTCCAATGAGGCTTACATGTCACAGTATATCGATCACCGTGTATTTGAAAGTGCAGAGAAAGGCTATGTTGTCTGCTCGCGTCAAAATCAGCCGCAATCAAGCGGATTCCCTTATATTCAGCAAGGTTCTCTTGGGCAATCGGCAGGCTATTCCACTGACGGCTTCCAATTCTTCGGGTTGTCTTATAAAGAAAGTGATGAGCCTGAGATATTGAAACAGAAGTCATTGGCGAACGAAGTATATCAGTATGAGTTTGCCTATACAGCACTCCAATCCCGGAAGGTCAAGTTGAACGGCAAAGAGCGCTTTACGTTTTATGGTCTGTTTAAAGGTGATCATTCAGAAGCGATCGGTTCTCTGGAATATGAAGAAGAAGTTACAGCAGCATGGGAAGAAGCGCAATCAGTCGCTTCTCAGTTCAGCAATTCTGATGTGAAGACTCGATTAAGATCTGAAATCGGCAAGCCGCTAAGAACGCTATCCATGACAAAGGAGGACGTAGAGGGATTTTTTGCAAATCGTCATAATGAAGAACGGGAAGGCGGCACACTTCTATCCTTCTTCACTGATACGCATGAACATGTGATTATGAAAGAGAAAGAATTAATGGTGGAACGGCCACATGGCCATATCCTGATGTCGGGTGAAAATCACCGCCTGAAAGACAATACGATGACAACGACCTCGTTCATGTACGGATTGTTTAATTCGCAGCTGGTAGTCGGGAACACTTCTTTTAACAAAATGATGACGAATCAGCGGAGTCACCTGAATATGATGAAGACTTCGGGGCAGCGCATCTATGTAGAGGTGGATGGTGTTTACCGTTTACTGACAATGCCGTCGATGTTCGAGCTCGGGTTCAACTATGCGCGCTGGTACTACAGAACGGAAGCAGATACGATTATCGTGACCAATTATACTGTGGTCGATTCGCCTGAAGTACAGCTGAATGTTAAATCACTTCAAGGCAACACGTACCGCTACCTCGTGACGAACCAGGTGACGATGAATAATAATGAATATGAAACAGGGTTCTACGTGAAACGGGACGGCGGCATCCTAACCATCACCGCCGATCAAGTATCGGACAGCAGTTCAACCTTCCCTCACTTGTGTTATCGAATGAAAGTGGACGGCGCGGAGTTCAAGGCCGGCAGCGAAGAAATGCTGGCTGACAATGTAGAGGTAGGTGCTGCATCCCTGGTCGTGTTAGATGTGTGTGCTTCTGCAGAATGGAATTTGACCGTGCAGGGTCTTCTGGAAGGTAAAGAGACCGAGTTTGCAGTCCGTGACATGAATGAAGAGATCGAGAAATACCGTGATTACTACAGAGGTGTGATGAACGGATTTAACCTTTCACAAGGTTCAGCCATATCTGGCGGCCTGGGGAAAGTGAACGCGCTCGCTTGGTGGTACACCCATAATATGCTGGTCCATTACTCCGTGCCTCATGGCCTGGAGCAATATGGCGGTGCTGCATGGGGGACCCGTGATGTTTGCCAGGGACCGACGGAATACTTCATGGCTACTCAAAACTATGAATCTGTCAAAGAAATCATCAAGACTGTTTACTCGCATCAATACGAAGACAACGGAAATTGGCCGCAATGGTTCATGTTCGATCAGTACTACAAGATCCAGCAGGATGATAGCCACGGGGATATCATCGTTTGGCCGCTGAAGGTGGTAAGCGATTATATTGGGGCAACGAATGATTACGGGATTTTACATGAGGAAATTC
Source organism: Bacillus haikouensis (assembly GCF_013179555.1). GTDB lineage: Bacteria > Bacillota > Bacilli > Bacillales > Bacillaceae_B > Rossellomorea > Rossellomorea haikouensis_A. The sequence continues at coordinate 270 of NZ_JABMCR010000460.1, read as the reverse complement.
CGTATACAGAGCGGAATGGCTTTGGTTTTACAGAAGGAAAGGAAACGCTGCTTCACCATATCCGCAAGGAGCTTACCTATATAAAGGAACATTTCCTTCATGATACGTTCTTATCTTCTTATGGAGATGGAGACTGGGATGATACGCTGCAGCCTGCGAATGCCAACTTGAAGAAATACATGGCGAGCAGCTGGACGGTTGCCTTGACCTATCAAGTGGTGGTGAAGCTGTCTTCTGTTCTCGAACGTTCCCTTGAAGAGGAAGCCAAGG
>NZ_JABMCR010000046.1 GCF_013179555.1 Bacillus haikouensis | reverse complement strand
CCGTCATCTTCGTATCAGAAGGCAAACAAATACCATTTTCAAACAGTGTCTCAGAAACATCTGTTCCGACAAAATCGTACTTCTCAAAGAAAGGCTGCAGATGCATTGGCTTCCACACCGGTCTCGATTCAATATTTTCTTTTTCAAGAGCTTCCATTACATCAATTGGCCTGACATGACCACTTAGTGTCATTGCACTCAACCAATAGTTCGGCTTATCCCAATCATTAACGGGCATGAATTCTACACCATTATGAGCTTCCAGCTCTCTTTTATAAAATTCGAAAATATATCTCTTCTTTTCTACTCTTTCCTCTAAGACCTTAAGTTGGCCCCTGCCGATCCCAGCAACAACATTACTCATTCTGTAGTTGAAGCCTAATTCACTATGCTGATAATGCCTCGCTTGATCTCTTGATTGGGTGGCCCAGAATCTGACCTTGGATACTTTCTCTTCATTATTTGAAACAAGCATTCCGCCGCCGGAAGTGGTAATGATTTTATTTCCATTAAAAGAGAAGACGCCGTAATCACCGAACGTTCCCGTATGCTGTCCTTTGTAGTAACCACCTAATGACTCTGCAGCATCTTCAATAACTGCTACATTATGTCTCCTGCATATTTCCATAATCTTATCCATATTTGCAGAAAGACCATAAAGATGGACCACGATCACTGCTTTAACTTCTGGATACTTCTCAAAAGCTTCTTCTAAAGCTTTAGGGCACAAATTCCACGTTTCTTCATTACTATCAACAAAAACGGGAGTGGCGTTTTGATAAATGATTGGATTAGCTGTTGCTGAGAAAGTCAGAGTTGGACAGAATACAATATCCCCCTCGTCAACACCTGCCGCCCTTAATGCCAGATGGATGGCCCCCGTCCCTGAAGATAATGCGGCAGCCGCTTTGGAACCGACTTTCTCTGCCAGTTCTTTTTCAAATTCATTTACGTTTGTCCCGAGAGGAGCAATCCAGTTAGTATCAAACGCTTCTTGTACATATTGCATTTCATAGCCTTCATCACTCATATGGGGTGATGATAGAAATATTCTGTCTCCCATGATTCAACTCTTCCTTCCGTTTATTAAGTCAGTTGCTTATTACTTAGTAGAATGTTCTTATTCATACTAACTAATAAACTACTGAATCATATACATGAAGATAGGTGCTGAATTGAAGGTTCAGCACCTACCTATATCTATTACTGTGATACTTCTTCTTTCACCAAAACATTAGTAAGATATTGAAGTACTTGTTCACGGAGATCTTCCCGTTCAAGCGCAAACTCCACCGTAGCCTTAACAAACCCAAACTTATCTCCAACATCATGTCTCTCACCTTTAAACTCATATCCAACTACCATCTGCTGCTCATTTAGCTTCTTAATCGCATCAGTCAGTTGAATTTCATTCCCTGCACCCGGTTTGATTTTATCAAGGATCTCAAAGATCTCTGGTCGCAGTACATATCGTCCCATAATCGCATAGTTTGAAGGTGCCTCTTCCACCTTAGGTTTTTCCACCAGATCATTAATATGAAAGACGCCGTTGTCTATGCCGTTCTGATTAATAGAAATGACGCCGTATTTTGATACTTCCTGTTCAGGGACTTCCTGAACTCCGATAACAGAAGAGTTATATCGCTCATACACTTCAACCAGTTGTTTCAGGCAAGGTGTCTCTGGAGAATGAACAACGTCGTCACCAAGAAGAACCGCAAACGGCTCGTCCCCGATGAACCGGCTCGCACATGAAATGGCGTGTCCCAAACCAAGCGGCTCTTTCTGGCGGATGTAATGGATGTTTGCCAGCTTAGAAATCCCTTGTACTTCCTGGAGTATATCGTACTTCCCTTTTTTTGCCAGAGTCTCTTCCAGCTCATAGGATTTATCAAAGTGATCTTCGATTGCACGCTTTCCTCGCCCGGTGACGATGATGATATCTTCGATGCCGGATGCAACCGCTTCTTCGATGATGTATTGAATTGTTGGTTTATCAACGATTGGAAGCATTTCCTTCGGTTGTGCTTTTGTTGCAGGAAGGAAACGTGTTCCTAGACCTGCTGCCGGAATAATCGCTTTTCTTACTTTTTGCATATTTAAATCCCCCTTCTTAATTTGCATTGGTCATTAATACCTGTTCTTTTTTATTCGCTAAATCCAGAACATACTGTGACAAATAGGTCAGTTCAAATTCACCATGGTTTTCAACCAGGTTTGTAACGCGTTTATAGTCAAACTCCACTGTCTTCCCAATAAAGATTTTAGGAAAGATTGCTTTGCCGTGTACTTCATTCTCTCCCAGGAGTTCTTCATACATCTTCTCTCCTGGTCTGATTCCCGCATATTTAATACCGATTTCTTCAATCGTGTAACCGGACAGTTTGATGAGGTTCTTGGCGAGATCCACGATTTTGACCGGTTCACCCATGTCAAGCACGAAGATTTCTCCTCCGCGAGCCAGCGCTCCCGCCTGCATAACTAGCCTTGAAGCTTCCGGAATTGTCATGAAGTACCTGGTCATATCCGGATGCGTAACCGTCACCGGGCCGCCTGCCTGGATCTGCTTTTTAAATAACGGAATGACCGAGCCGCGGCTTCCGAGTACATTTCCGAACCGTACAGCTACGAAGTTCGTACGGCTGTTTTTGTCTAGCGTTTGAACGACCATTTCCGCAATCCGTTTGGTCGATCCCATCACATTTGTGGGATTGACTGCTTTATCCGAGGAGACAAGGACGAATGTACTGACTCCGAAAGTGTCAGCTGCTTCTGCTACATTTTTCGTTCCAATGACATTGTTCTTTACTGCTTCCTTCGGGTTATACTCCATAAGAGGAACATGCTTATGTGCTGCAGCATGATAAACAACATCGGGTTCGTGCACTTCCATCACTTCGAAGATACGTTCCTTGTCTTGAATGTCTGCTATGACAGGAACGATTGTGAATTCATCCCTATGTTTGTTACGTAGCTCCATATCAATTGTATAGATGGAGTTTTCTCCGTGACCTAATAACAAGAGTTTCTTAGGTTTGAACTTACTCACCTGCCGGCATATCTCTGATCCGATTGATCCCCCTGCACCGGTTACGAGGATTGTCTTACCGCTCAATTTTTCTGAAATGCTCTTGATGTCTAACTCAACCGGTTCACGTCCAAGCAAATCTTCCACTTGTACATCACGGAACTGATTGACCGACACTTTGCCTGATACGATGTCTTCAATCATCGGCATGATTTGTGTTTTAGCTGTCGTTTTGCTGCACTCTTGATACACTTCCTGCAGCTGACCTTTTCTAAGCGAAGGAATAGCGATAATGATATTTTCTATTTGATATTTTTCTACAATAGAAGGGATATCCTTTGTCCCCCCAAGTACGGTGACACCATATATCTGCAGCTTTTGTTTCTTGGCATCATCATCAATGAAGCCGATCGCTTCCAAGTCTGTGTCATGGCTTTTCATTAATTGTCTGACCAGCATTGAACCCGCTGAACCTGCACCAATGATAAGTGCCCTCTTCTTCTCAGTTTTGTTCTTCATATAGTAATCTCTGAACATTCTCCAAGAAAAACGCGAACCGCCGATCAGGATGACATGAAGCATCCAGGTGACCAGCAATACTCTTGTATACACATTGCCATTCACAATCAACTGAACTGCCCCTGTAACAAGAATTGAGAAGGTGACCGCCCGGATAATGGCCATCATTTCTCCCACACTCGCATACTCCCATGCTTTCTGATAGAGTCTGTAGATGAACGCGAACAGATGATGGCTTGCCAGCAGTGCGATTGAACTAATGATCAAGGTCGGCAGTGTATAGATGCTGAACTGTGCCAGAAGAATATAATAACCGACATAAATGGCTGTGAGCACAATAATGGAATCCAGCAGCATCAGCAGCGAAACACGTTTCGTATAACTCAAAATTGATCCCTTCTTTACTTGTATTTTGTTTAACTAGTATTGTTTACGACATAATAAATACCTAAGGAAAATGTATGTTGGGCTACCCTACCCTTTCCTTAGGCATTTAGTTTATTTCTCTATTTTTTCTAACCTTTGGTTGATCGCTTGATTTACAAGTTTTTGAATTTCTTTCAAATGTTCATCAGGTGCGTCCTGATAGATGTAGCGAACGGCTTTTTTGATGCTTTTCGGCATTAATTCAAAACTACTCATTCTTCCTCCATTTCTTTTTGAAGTAACAAAACGTCCTATGTATAGAAGAGTCACTCGTGAAGCGCTTTCATTGTTTTTCTTTTCATAAATTCTTAAATAATAAATAATATGGGCATCCAACCCTTCCTCACATCCCGCCACCGACGACAAGCGTCTAAGGTAAAGGATCTTCTTCACCCACGGCGTGACCGAGTGCCTCCGTTGATAGTGGTTAGGAGACATTCCCAAAATATCTACTGTTGTCATGTTTATTTCATCATAATGACTCCCAACGACAATAGTACCTTAGGACCCTATTGAAAATTTTGTTAACCTAGAAGATTCCGAGGAATTTTTTCTTTTTGATTTCTTCGGGAATTTCTTTATAGATCGTTTTGTTTTCAACTACCATTTCGGCATTTTCCGTAAAGTAGTACACACAGTCTATCCCGTATTTTTTCTCTATATAGTCCATCGCTTCTTCCATTTTGAATGAGCGGTTGTCTACGTTGTGTGCGTCCGAGGCGATGAAATGGGTCAGGTTTGCTTCGATGATCTGCTGTGAGAACTTTTGAATATTCTTTCCGAAGTAGCCGACCAGGCTGGAGGCTGTTACTTGAGTCGCAGCTCCATTTTTGACTAACCTGTAAAGCTTGTCTGGCCGCTCAATAAGTTCTGCATTTCGTTCCGGATGAACGATGACCGGTGTCAGCCCTTGAACTTGAATTTCATACAATAAACGTTCAGAATATCTCGGAACAGAACTAGAAGGGAATTCGATAAACAAGTATTGAGAATCTTGGTTTATCGGCAGAATCTCACCTTTTTGATAATCTTCCAGAATATCACCGTAAATTCGGGATTCTTGACCTGGAAGAACTTCCAGATTTATTTTCTCTTCCTTCAATGTCGCATTTAGCGAGGAAACAAGAGGCAGGATATCAGACTTGCTATTTTCATATTTTCCGTTCATATGGTGAGGAGTCGCGATGATGGTATGAATGCCTTCTGATACTGCTTTCTTCGCCATGCTGATACTATCTTGAATGGTCTTGGCCCCGTCATCAATTCCCGGCAGGATATGGCTGTGTATATCAATCATATTGACTCCCCCTTAGTTCTTTCGACTCATTTCTCCAACATTATACATTTTACCTTACAGGATAAAAATGTAAAGGGGTGAAATTTGTCGAATTACTGTTATTTGTTTCCACCGTAGTAATAATAAGCTGTGTCTTTCATTTCACGGTTATTCAATACGACTCCGACCAGTTTTGCTTTCGCTGAATCAAGCAATTCCTTCGACTTCACTGCCTTATCCACTTCTGTGGTGCCTGAGCTGATCACAAGTATGGTTCCTTGGCACTGATTCGCAAGTACTTGAGCATCCGTTACCGCCAATACAGGGGGCGTATCGAAAATGACCATATCATATTCCTCATAAAGCTCTTTAAAGAAATACTCCATTCTAACTGAACTTAACAGTTCTGCCGGATTGGGAGGAATCGGACCGCATGTTAACAGGTGCAGATTCTCGACATCAGAAGCATGAGTTACCTCTGATAATGGTTTCTGTCTGGTTAATACACTGGTCAGTCCATATGTATTGTTGAGGCCGAAAGTATAATGAGCCGTCGGTTTGCGCATATCTGCATCAACTAATAGAACTTTCTTGCCTTCTTGGGCAAATACTACTCCGAGGTTAGCAGATGTGGTGGATTTCCCTTCCCCCGGACCTGATGAAGTAACCATTAAGGCTTTCAATTCTTCATCAACAAATGAAAAGTTAATATTCGTACGGATGGTTTTATATTGTTCAGAGATCGGTGACATCGGATCCGTTTTGGTAATCAGCTTACGTTTCGTGTTCATCATTTGCTTTACTTTTTTCTTATTAAGAGCCAATTGTCTCACCTCTCACTCTTGATTTACGTTGTTGTGAACGGCTCTTCGCCTTCTCTTCTTGATCCTTGATTCTTGTGATGGAGCCGAGTACTGGCAGACCGAGAAGTTTCTCCACTTCCTGTTCTGTTTCAATCGTGTTATCCAGGAATTCCAATAAGAACGCAATACCGACACCAGCCATCAATCCGACGACCATTGCAATCGCAATATTAAGGAGCGGCTTCGGTTTGATCGGTGAAGTATCTTCCCCGACTTCCGCTTTCGCAAGCACACTGACGTTATCAACGTTCATAATTTTGACGATTTCTTCCTGGAATACGTCCGCCGTTTTATTCGCGATTGCCGCTGCTTTTTTCGGGTCTGTGTCCTGCACAGACAGATTGATGACCTGCGAATCTTTTTCGCTTGCAACCGTCATTTTTTTATTTAATTGTGCGGCTGTCATGTTTAAGTCAAGGCCGGAAATCACTTTTTCCAATATAGCCGGACTTTTCATGATGACGTTGTACGTATTGATCAATTGCAGGTTCGTTTGAATTTCTCCTATATTATAAGCCGGTTGATCAGACTTTGATTGATTGACGAGAAGCTGCGTAGATGATTGGTAAACAGGCGTTAAAAGAAAAAAACTTACCCCTCCGCTTACGATTACAGCCGTTAAGGTAATCAACAAGATCAATTGCATTCTTTTCTTCAGCGTCTCCATCAACTCACGCAAACTGATTGTTTCTTCCATAATGTCCTCCTAATAAAATAAGTAAAATAATAGCAAATTTTGTTGTGTTTTTTATCATTTGTTGTCATAATTTTAATTAAACTGTAATATTCAGGCACTTATACTATTAAACTACAAATATTGTCATTTGAAAAGGCATTATACTTAATTGGATATTTTTTCTTGTCTATATTTACCTATTAGGGAGGAAATTGTAATGAAGAGTTTTTTAATCACAATCTTAGCTATCAGTTGTGCAGCCTTTCTGTTTCTCGGCAATATGTACTGGAAGGAAAGAACCTCCATTTCTGCCACTTCTGACACAGCCGGTACCGAAACTGTAAATAGCGAGGTGGCTGAAGACGAAAAGAAAGAAGAAGAACAAGTAAAAGACGAAGTGGAAACAGAGTCAGCTCAGTCGGAGGAGGACGTGGATGTTCAAACGTTGATCTCTAACTGGCCCGAGGACGCTCAACAAAGGTTTATTTCCTTATTAGAAGAAGGCGAACCATTCAAGATGGCCGTTGTCGGATCAAACGCTATGGGGCTCGACGAAAACGGTTGGGCTCCTCAATTAATGGAAGCACTCGGTACAAATTATGGCGACCATATCGATGTCCAATTGTTTCAATATGATCTGACTTCGATTGACTTTATTAATGGCGCAGAAAGTGATGAGGTCATCTCCTTTGAACCAGACCTCGTTCTATTCGAACCATTCTCATTAGTCGACAATTCCAACAGTGTCGGAACCGTGCAGAACCACGAAAGTATCTTAATGTTTGAGAATCGGTTGAATGAAATGAATGGGAAAAGTGTTCTTTTACTTCAGCCGCCCCATCCGTTAGCGGGAGCCACTTACTATCCCGAGCAGATTGAATCCCTTGAAGAATTCGCAGCTGAAGAAGGGATTCCCTACATTGATCACTGGACGGGATGGCCGGAAGAAAATGAGCTGGCGGATTACTTAATCGAATCACAGGATACACCGAATGATAGAGGGCATGAAATATGGGCAGACCAACTGATCGACTATTTCGTCAGTGAATAATCCACTGATAAAAATTGTAAATACCATCTATTCAACTTGTCCCAAATCTGATATGTTAGGGATTAGGTTTAGATAAAGGTGAGGGAATAAAGATGAGAATGGATAAGCATAAAAGTGGAAAGAAACGCAAGTGGCCAAAAGTTGTCGGGATCATTCTATTAATATTAGTTGCAGCCGGCGGAGTCTATGGATACAGTATTTATCACTCTTTGAATAAAGCAGTCGAGACGATGCATACACCAATTGAACGCGATATTTCTTCCAAACGGACGAAAGAAGTGGAATTTAAAGATAGAGAACCGTTCTCCGTATTGTTAATGGGTGTGGATGAACGGAAGAACGACAAAGGGCGTTCTGATTCAATGATTGTTCTGACGGTAAATCCTGAGGTGAAATCCGTGAAAATGATCAGTATCCCCCGCGATACATTAACGGATATTGTCGGTCACGGTACAAGAGACAAAATCAACCATGCGTATGCCTTTGGCGGAGTCGAAATGGCTATGGATACGGTTGAAGGACTGCTTGATATTCCGGTTGACTATTATGTTCAAGTCAATATGGAAGGCTTTGAAGAAATTGTGAATGCCGTTGGCGGCGTTACAGTTAATAATGACTTGAATTTCAGCTACGGTGGATTTTCTTTCGATGAAGGCAAGCTTACTTTAAGTGGTAAAGAAGCACTTGCTTTCTCAAGAATGAGATACGAAGACTCTCGTGGAGACTTCGGACGCCAGCTGCGCCAGCGCGAAGTCATTCAAGGTGTCATCCGTGAAGGTGCAAGTGTGTCAAGCTTATGGAACTATGATGATATCTTTGATGCGTTGGGTAATAACGTGAAAACGAATTTAAAGTTTGACGAGATGGTGGATATCCAGAAGCATTACAAAGCCGCTTCCAAGGATATCGAACAAATCCAGATCAAGACAGGTGCAGGAACGAAAATAGACGGAATTTATTATTATGTGATTCCTGATGCCGAACTAAACGAGATTCAAGAAACATTGCAGAACCATCTGGAAGTCTAATAAAGAAACCCTGCTGAGACATTGCTCAGCAGGGTTTCTTTATTATCTTGATTCTTTATTCTGTTTCTGAAGAAACGCTTCCTCAGCTTCAGGAGACAGCACTCCACTCGCTTCCCCGATCGAACCATCCTGAAGCTCCCAGACCGCGTTGTGCTGCCCGTCGGCATCGGAAAAGTCTCCTTGTTTCCAGCTTGTTAGTATCTCTCTATACAGACCGTCATGCTCATAGTTATTCACTTCCAGCTGATTTAGGAGAAAATCTATCCGTTCCTCTGTGATTTTGAAGAATGACCACTTTTCTTCCGCCTTTACTTTCTGATGACTCATCGCATGAATATATTGCTGGACCAGGTTTTCGCTAAGCGGTGTTTTCACATTCTCTTCGAAAGGATTGCTTGATCCAGCTTCATCCCCTGCCCCTTCCTTTACACTTGCGGTTTCCGCTCCTTCACTTGTTTCCGAAGCAGTCTCGCTTGGACCCGCCCCTTTAGAGGAATCATCAAGGCTTCCCACCATTATATAAACGCCCAGCCCCGTCAAGAGCAGGACACTTCCCAGAATTCCGAAAACGAGTTTCTTGCTCATTCTCATCTCTCCCCCATATCTTTCTTTACTATCAATTCGTTATTTATCGATCGAATCCTCTTTGAATCTAGCAAACCGTTACTATATTCCCATATATTTCTTCACTGCAGAATCGTCTCCGTGTTGGGAGTTGACGCCGGACGATGGTTGAATAATAAAACAATCCGAGGAAAGAAAGTATTGAAATCAATGGAAATACATAGTTAAATAGACTATGTGTAATTTTACCTATAAAAGAATATTTTTACTGTCATCATACATATGATTTAGATCAATGAATAACGCACTAAGTAAAATTACTCAACTACACCATAAAGGAGAACGAGCCATTGTCTACTAATCTACAATCCAAATTGGGGGAAGGCCTGTCCAAGTTCCAGGGAGGCATCGAACAGGGCAAGCTTAAACTGCAAACCGTACAAGAAATAAACAAGATAAAGAAAGAGATCCATGATGTCTCTGTAAAAAAATCAAAAATCCTGCTTGAAGTCGGGCAGAAAGTGTACAAAAAAATCAGGAACCAGGAACTGCACGATCAGGAGCTGATCGAATTAACCTCGAAATTGACCGAACTCGATCACGCCCTTTATGGCGGCTCCAGAAAAATATCGGAATTGAAAAGCCATCCCGATCAAAATGTGACTATCTGCACATCCTGTGAAACGCCAAACGAGCTGGATGCTAAATTCTGCGGCGGCTGCGGTGCGAAAGTCGAAAAAGCCATAGAGCCCGTGGCAGGAGCAGGCTATGCCTGTGCAAGCTGCAGCGAACCGTTAACAGCCGATGCACACTACTGCCACTGCTGTGGAACGAAGGTATCCCGATAGAGGGAATGAAAGGAGGAGCTGAAACAGTGTACTGTAAACATTGCGGAACAAAGAACAGGGAAGATGCACTTTATTGTGTAAACGACGGAGAAGCATTGACCTTACATCATGAACATGTCCTTTTACAACAGGAAAGTAACCGGTACTGCAGCCACTGCAGTCATGAAAACCACGGAAATGCCCTGTACTGCACATCTTGCGGACAAACCATGAGCAAAGTGAAGGAAATTCGAGATGCAGAGACGAACAGGGGGAGCCTGCAGAACAATGTCAGAAACGGTGCCTCTGAAGGATTGATCACCACCATGACCAATAAGGACAACCTTAAATGGCTGGCGATTTGGAATGGGATTTCGATTGCCGGCTTATTACTTATTTCATTCATCATCAGCTCTTCCATCAATGGGTTCATGAAAGATACCCTGCGTGCGGAACTCGGGTCCCTCGTCGATGGGATCAAGCTAGTATCATTTACTGATGTGTTCATGATCAGCCACATGATCAGTGTTGATTATCTTGCGAGTGCTGTCATTTTCGAAGGTGTCCTTTCAACAACCAGCGGACTATTTTTGCTGCTGCTTATACCTGCCATTGTCTTCATCACTACAGGATTCTTGATGAACAGGAAGCAAGCTGATAAACCGCTTCTTGAAAAATTGAAATGGAATCTTTCCTTCTCTATTGTTTATGGTTTAGTGACGGGCATCTTCAGCACATTTGCAGGAGTATCCATGGAAATCAACGATCCGACCGGTTTCCTCGGTACGATTACGGTCGGTTCCGAGTACCCTTTCTTTGAAAGTATTTTCAATGCCATCGTCATCAGCTTTATTTTTACAACGATCGGCTCGCTCTTCACATTGGATGCAGAACAGCGGACATCCAACGAACGATACGGGCTTTCGATTTCAAGAGCCATTCTTCATTCCATGATTGGACTTGCGCTTATGATGGCTGCCGGGTATTTCATCCTTTCCTCACAGGATGAGCTAAAAACCGAAGAAACGGCGGGGAATGTCCTGATCGGCAGCCAAGTAGGAGGCTACCTGTGGAACGTCGCGCAATTCCAGACGTTGACGTTTGATTTGACGGCGGATGGCGAAAGCGTCAACGCACGTTATTCGCTGTTCGGCGGACCAGAGGCTTCTGAAGACGAAGAGGAATTTGCTGAGCTGTTTGAAGAGATCAATTGGATCTGGGTTCTTGTCCTCATTCCTGCCGCCCTTCACTTCTGGGCCGGGAATAGGCTGAGGAAATCCACTCACGGAAACATCCTGAATGAACTCGCCGTGTATGCGGCCGCGTTCGGTGTCATCAACGCCATCATCGTATCGATTTCGAAACTGACCATCGACACGAATTTCGAAGGAGCATTCAGTGCCACTTTTGGCTTCTCTACATTTGGCACCCTGATCATCAGCTCCATCCTTGCATTTGGCGTTTCTTATATAAGTGTGATGGTGACAAATCGCCAGGAATCCCAACAATCATCACGTGCTGCGTAAAAGATTGGCTGCCCCGGGGCAGCCAGCTTTTCCAGCGGATATGAACATAGAGGAGAAATGAATGTGAATTTTTGTACATCCTGCGGACAAAAAATGGATAAAAACAGCCCGTTCTGTAACGGATGCGGGGCCAAGATTGAATCAAAGGGAACCACGATGACCCGATCATCGGCAGCCATGCCTTCGCTTGCTTCCCTTTCCAAAAAGACCAAAATCATCATCGGGTCTGCAATCCTTGTGCTGATTCTATGTATTTCATTATATAAAGTCGGTGAAGCCTATACCGACAAAGCAGCCCTTCTTGAAAATTTCGAGGAACAGCTGGAAAAAGGGAATGTGGATGAACTGGTCCACTTACTTGACTCAAAGAAAGATTCTCAAAAAATCACGAAGAAAAACGTGCAGGCGATGGTCGACTTTTTAAAAGAAAACCCTGGTACTGAAGAAACACTCATCGCCAAGTTAAACGAAAACGTGAAATCAGATGGGGGTTTGTCGGTCAAGGCAAGCGCGGACACAGGCTATCCTGAACAACTCATCACCCTTGAAAAGAGAGGGAAGAAATTCCTGATCTTTGACAATTATGACCTTGTCCTGCAGCCTTTCCCGATGAACATCTACACCAATTATAACGACCTTCGCTTTTATGTCGACGGGAAAGAAATCAAGCCTGCAGCTGTCGAAGACGAAATGGTTACCATCGGATCGTTCATACCGGGTGATTACAAAGTAAAAGCTGTCCTGAAATCCGATTTCGTGGAACTGGAGAAGAAAGTGGATATCAATCATGTAGGTCCCACTAATACTGAGCTTCTATTCGAGATTGATTATGTACAGGTTACTACCAACGTTGAAGGATCTTCCGTTTTCGTCAACGACAAGGACACCGGAATGAAGGTGAGCAAAGATAAAACCGTGGAAATCGGTCCAGTCCTCACCGATGGCTCAATGACCGTTCAATTAAAGAAAGAATTGCCGATTGGAAAGATACAGTCTGAAGCCATTCCGATTGACCAGAATCAACTGACTGCAGGCTTGACCTTATCAGATAAAGACAAGGAGCAGGTAAAGGAAGGGTTGAAACGTCATTTCCTCAACCTGTCCAAAGCTCTTGCATTCCAGGATGAAAACATTCTCAAAGAAGAGTCCAACGATGTATCAGACTTTGTCGCAACTTCATTCGAAGAAATGACCGGCCACGACTGGAAAAAGCTCGGTTACGTCTCCGCAATCGAAGTCGATATCGATGCCCTGTACCTGGAAGAAATTGAGGGGACGTGGTACTCTACATTACCTGTACGAACAGAATGGCTGGAGGATACAGTCCACTCCGGTGATTCCGTATCCCTTTCCAAACAAAGCTATGAAAACAGCTATTCGCTAACTTATAAGAATGATAAATGGAGTGTCGATTCCTGGGGGTTAACATGGAACTTCGAGGATGAAAAGGCAGAAGAAATTAAGATCGATGCCGCTGCACTCAAGAAACAACTGGAGTCGTCACCCGCTTTCAGCAGTATCTCTGAAGAGCAGGATGCAGACGAAGTCGAGTCCTTTGTAGAATCATACGTCTCTTCTTCCGTCCAAGCCATAAATGAGCGTGATTTCTCCATTGTATCCGGGGATATCGACTCACCCTCCGACTACTCCAAAACCGTAGCTGACTATATTGACTACCTCGAAGAAAAGGGAATCACCGAGGACCTCGTCAATATTGACATCGAAAAGGTCGAACCGCTCGACGACGGTTCGTACCACGTCTATACCTTTGAAGAATACAACATTCACTATCAAGACGACACGGGAAAATATAAATCTTTCGAAGGAAAGTATAAAGTGACATCCACCTCCAGCGGGTTGAAAATGGTTGATTTGATTTCAACTGAAGAAGTGGATAGTAAAGATCTATAATTCCAGAGGCAATGGAAAGGGCTGATCTTCCGCAAGGGAAACTCTGTCCTTCCTCAAAAAAAGCCGGCGTACAGCATTATTGCTGTACGCCGGCTTTATATATAAATTCGACGACTATTAGAATGTTCTATAACCCGCAAATCTCGGAGACCAATAAGAATTGCTCAATTTGGTCACAACCACACCGCTGTCAGATGCGTGGATGAACTCCCCGTTTCCGGCATAGATGCCCATATGGCTGATGCCTGCTTTGTATGTGTTTTTAAAGAAGACAAGGTCGCCTGGCTTCGGGTTTGAAGTTGCCGTTGAACGGCTGTAGTAGCCTGCTGTATTCGTGCGTGAAATGCTTGTACCTGCTTGATTGAATACGTAATAAATGAACCCGCTGCAATCAAAGCCGCTTGGAGATGTTCCCCCCCACGCATATGGCGAACCGATATACTGCTCTGCGATATCCACGACATTTGAAGAAGGCGCTTCAGTCTGGGAAGAGCCGACTTTCAACTTTTGACCAACATAAATCGTGTTGGATGTTAACCCATTCCAAGACTTGATCCGGGAAACCGTTGTATCATATTTCACAGCAATATGGGACAGAGTGTCACCCGACTGGACCGTATAGGTTCCGGTTGTCGGTGCCGGCTGCGCGGGCGATGTCGTTCCCGATACCTTCAAGACTTGTCCCGGGTGGATGACATCACTGGTCAGGTTATTCCATTTTTTCAACTCAGCTACATATACATCAAACTTCTGACCGATCTTTGAAAGATAATCACCAGATTGCACAGTATAAGTCTTAGCTGAAGAAGTTGCTGGAGCGGATACTTCTAAAACTTGATTCACATAGATCATATCCGAAGTCAGATCGTTCCAATTTTTCAAGTTCGAAACGCTCGTATCATATTTATAAGCGATCACCGATAAAGAATCACCGGATTGTACGCGATAAGTGGCAGCATCGGCTGATGAGACAGCAAGTGACGAGACTAGAGCAGCAGCAGTTACAGCAATAATCGTTTTCTTCAAAAGTAAATTCTCCTTCTACATGTAAAATTTTCAACCTTTTCCATTATGAAAGAAGAAGATTGATAGGTTAATAGTACTTTTAGGGTAATCTGGAGAAAAAGCCCTGAAAACCGCACCATTGTTATGTTTAGTAATTTATGGGTCTATTACCATGTTGGGTGGTGATTATGTAGTGATGGGAGTAGGTTGGTGAATGGACGGAGTTGGGGGGGGGATGGGGCGGCGGCTCATTTGCACGGGTTTGGGTCTGGATCGATTGACCCGGTTTTAGTCAGGTTCGATTGCTTTATTCTGGTGTTCAGTTGTTGGAGTGTGCTTGGTACAAATCGGTGGTTCTGTGCCTGGTACAATTCATGCGATTTGTGCCTGGTACAATTCACGCAATCTGTTCCTGGCACAATACACTCAATCTGTTCCTGGCACAATACACTCAATCTGTGCCTGGCACAACACACCCGATCTGTGCCTGGCACAATTCACGCAGTCTGTGCCTGGCACAATACACCCAATCTGTGCCTGGCACAATACACCCAATCTGTTCCAGGCACAAAAACCTACTATTACGCCTGGCACATCAGCAAATATGAAAACGCTCTCCTTTTTTCATTGACAACTTGTATATACATGAATAGAATAATAGTATATCTTGTATATACAACAGGACCCCTTAATGATGTAAGCGGTTATTTTTAACCAAAAGGCTTGAAATAGCATATATGGAGACGTTTTCCACAAACTATTTAAGGGAATTCCATTAATAGATATGAAAGCGGGTACATGACAGCTTTCGACATTTCCGGGATCAAATTGGCCCAGGTCAAATGATCCCCGAGAAACCAGGGAGGGAATTTCATGAGTGTAAGCAAAGAATCCGTTCGCGAGATAATCGAAGCGCTTGGCGGTACGGAGAATATCCAGACGGCCACACATTGTGTGACACGCCTTCGTTTAGTGCTGAAGGATGAGAAGAAAGTGGATAAAGAAAGATTGGAAGAGATTGATATAGTCAAGGGTTCATTCTCTTCAAACGGTCAGTTCCAAGTCGTGATTGGACAAGGTCTTGTAAATAAAGCGTATCAAATTTTAGCAGAGGAAACGGGGCTCGAGCAGGCATCGAAGCAGGATGTCAAAGATGCTGCGACCCAGAACCTGAATCCGTTGCAGCGTGCGATTAAGACGCTGGCCGATATCTTCATTCCGATCCTTCCGGCAATTGTAACGGCCGGTTTATTGATGGGTCTGAATAATATTCTGACGGGTCCTGATATTTTCTATGATGGGAAATCCGTCATCGATGTACATCCGCAATGGGCTGATTTAACAAGTATTATCAACTTGATTGCCAATACAGCTTTCGTGTTCCTGCCTGGATTGATTGGTTGGTCGGCTGTTAAACGGTTCGGCGGCAGTCCGCTCCTGGGTATCGTTTTAGGTCTTATTCTTGTACATCCTGACTTGATGAACGCCTGGGACTACGGGAAAGCGGAAGAAATTCCAACATGGAATCTATTTGGATTCGAAATAGACAAGATCGGTTATCAAGGTCAGGTACTTCCGATTCTATTCGCATCATTATTGTTAGCTAAAATAGAACAATTCCTGGATAAACGGGTCCATGATTCAATCAAGCTTTTAGTTGTAGCACCGGTTGCCCTTCTTATTACAGGTTTTGCAGCATTCATTCTTATCGGTCCTGTTACATTCTTCATCGGTAATATGCTAACAGACGGCGTCATCTGGGTATTTGACCACGTTTCCTGGTTAGGCGGTTTATTATACGGCGGTCTCTACGCTGTTATGGTTATTACGGGGATGCACCATACCTTCCTTGCTGTGGATTTACAATTGGTTTCAAATGCCGGGGGTACATTCTTATGGCCAATCCTTGCGATCTCAAATATCGCACAAGGTTCAGCAGCACTTGCCATGATGTTTGTTGCTAAGAAAGAAAACGAGAAACTTCGCGGATTAGCAGGAACTTCTGCGATTTCAGCGTATCTTGGTATTACGGAACCGGCAATGTTCGGGGTGAACCTCCGTTACAAGTATCCATTCATCAGTGCTTTGATCGGTTCTGCTATCGGCGGTGTGCTTCTTGCGATGACAAAGACAAAAGCATTTTCCATCGGAGTCGGCGGACTGCCTGGTATCCTATCCATCAAAGCAGAATATTGGGTGCCATTTGCAATCGGTATGGTCATTGCCATTGTCGTTCCATTCGTATTGACCATGGTTTGGTCTAAATTTAGTAAGAATAAAGTCGTGTAATCTAAGCCGGCTTATACTGAAGCGTTATTGATAGAAATTTAAATAGACAAATAGAGATAAGAGTAGACGAACTTGTATATACAAATTAAAATGAGGGGGCGACAGTGGTCAGCGGCACATTCCGGTTCGGAAGCTTTTGCTGACCCCGCCCTCTTTTTAATTTAGAGGCACTTAGTCATTACTGAAATGAGATACGTTTTTTAATATTTCAATTTGCTATATTATTGCTGATTCCAGCTTTTGATTGGAGTGGAAGACGAAGACTCCTGCGGGAAAAGCAGCTGATGTGAGACCCGGCAGGAGCGTAGCGACGAGGAAGCTCACGGGCTACCCGCGGAAAGCGAAGTCTTCCATGGAAATCAAAAGCGGCATTAGTGGTTCTAATTAAGTTAAGGAAGGTGCTTAATAAAATGGAACAACCATGGTGGAAAAACTCAGTTGTCTATCAAATTTACCCGAAAAGTTTTAACGACACGACCGGAAACGGCGTTGGCGATATCAAAGGAATAACAGAGAAACTGGATTATCTGAAGAAGCTTGGGGTCGATGTCGTCTGGCTGACACCAATCTACAAATCCCCTCAGCGAGATAACGGATACGACATCAGCGACTACTTTACTATCCAGGAAGAATACGGGACGATGGAAGATTTCGATGAACTTCTCTCTGAAGCACATGACCGCGGCATCAAGATCATCATGGACATCGTCATCAACCATACGTCCACTGAAAATCAATGGTTCATTGAATCGCGGAAATCAAAAGACAACGAATACCGTGACTTCTACATCTGGAAAGACGGTAAGCCGGATGGCTCCGAACCGACGAACTGGCAGTCAAAATTCGGAGGCAACGCGTGGCAGTACGATGAAGAAACCGGTCAGTATTACCTGCACCTCTTTGATGTTACACAGGCTGACCTCAACTGGGAAAACGATGAAGTCCGTAAAAAGCTTTACGACATGATGCACTTCTGGCTGAAAAAAGGAGTCGACGGCTTCCGGCTGGACGTCATCAATCTCATATCCAAAGATCAGGACTTCCCGGATGACGATGGTTCTTCCGCTCCTGGAGACGGACGCAAATTTTATACTGATGGCCCGAAAGTTCACGATTACATGAAGGAAATGAATCATGAAGTCTTCTCTCAATACGACATCATGACGGTCGGGGAAATGTCTTCAACGACGATCGAGAACTGCATCACGTATTCGAATCCTGAACGCGGCGAGCTCAGCATGACATTCAATTTCCACCATCTGAAAGTGGACTATCCGAACGGAGAGAAATGGTCGGTTGCAGACTTTGATTTCCTTAAATTAAAGGGGATCCTGTCGACCTGGCAGCGTGAAATGCACAAAGGCGGCGGCTGGAATGCCCTCTTCTGGTGCAACCATGATCAGCCGCGGATCGTATCCCGTTATGGCAATGACGGCAAATACCGCAATGAGTCGGCGAAAATGCTCGCGACGACGATCCATATAATGCAGGGCACGCCTTACATTTACCAAGGCGAAGAAATCGGGATGACCAACCCAAAATTCACGAGCATTGATGAATACCGTGACGTCGAGTCCATCAATATCTTCAACATTTTAAAAGAAGAAGGCAAATCAGAAGAAGAAATCCTGGAAATCCTTCGACACAAATCCCGTGACAACTCAAGAACGCCTGTCCAGTGGAACGCAGAGGAAAACAGCGGATTCACTTCTGGGACGCCTTGGATTCCGGTTGCGAAGAACTATAAGGAAATCAACGTGGATCAAGCAATGGCGGATGAGAAATCAGTCTTCTATCATTATCAGAAGCTGATCAGCCTGCGCAAAGAATACAGCATCATCGTTCACGGTGACTATCAATTAATCCTTGAAGATCATCCTGAGATTTTCGCGTACGTTCGAAATGGCGATGGTGAAAAACTGCTGGTGGTTAATAATTTCTATGGAAAAGACAGCGAGTTCGCACTCCCTGAAAAAGTGGAAGTGGATGGCTGGTCAAGTGAGGTTCTGTTATCGAATTATAAGGACACAGCGAATCATTACCCGAATTTCACATTACGGCCTTATGAGTCTGTTGTGTTCCGGTTGACTAAATAATATGTGCGGTACCTGCATTTTGCGGGTACCTTTTTCTATCGGACTTATTTTTCCAATAAAACAAACCATACAAAAAACTGTAAAGAAAATTCTTGAAAATATGACACATTTCCCGAGAAATATGTCATAATATAGACACAGATTCAAGAGGAGGGATGATATGCAATCCACCAAATTGCGTAACATACTTTATGAAATGGAAAAAAAGCGTTCAGAGCTCCAATCCTTCGCTCTTGTAAATGGCTTCACCCATCCTGTGACGATCAAGCTGAGTCAGGAACTAGATGAATTATTCAACCTATATTCTAAACAAAAAAATAGTATACATAAGAAATGATGAAGGGCTTTATTCAGTTGTCATTGCACTAAGTTGAATCGCCAAGAAGGCGCTGTCTGCCTTCCTGGACGATATGCCCTGCGCCCCAAGCCCTGTTGGCGCATAAAAAATAGACTGCGAAATTCCGCAGTCTATTTTTCGTTTATTCTTGATTCTCTTGATCTTCTTCACTTGCCAGGAAGAATATAGCTGCAACCTTCCAGCCTTCTTCCTTCTTATGGAACACGGTAACCTGCTTACCTGAACGTGTTACTTCCTTGCCCCCGTCTGGATCCTTTGTCGTAGCTGTAATTTCAGCGTAAACATCCGCTTTCTTCCCTGCATAGTTGATGATCTTCATGTTTTCCACTGTACGCTTGGAATCAACTGAATCAAAGATCTGTTTCACATAACGTTCTTCATCTTCGAATTTGAAATTCACAGGTGTCTTTGAAATCACACTCATGTAGGATTCAAAATCCTCCGCGTTGAACGCATCGATATATTGATTAAAGGCTTCTGTAATAGCTGTCTTTTCCTCGGCAGGAATATCTTCCGCTTCTTTCAGCGCGCCGGCATCTTCCACGATCTGCGTCATCTGTGTAAGCGAAGCTGCTTCATCTGTTGCTGGATCATTCTCAGGGTTCTCGCTCTCCTGTACCTCTTCTGTATCCTTTTTCTCTTTCTTCGCTTCCTCTTCCCCGCCACATGCAGCCAGTAACAGTGTACTCATTCCGATTCCGAGCATGATTTTCTTCCAATGTTGTGTCGACAATATCCTTCACCCTTTTCTAAAATTTGCACTATCTCCATTCTATTGAAAATATTCACAACACTCAAGTTCAATCTCATATTCCGGCGTTATTATGGTAAAATAATTGATGGTGATACTAATGACGAAAAGCAATAAATACAAACAAATCTTTGAAGATCTGTCTGAAAAAATACAAGATGGCACGTACAAGACGAATTCAATCCTTCCGTCAGAGAATGAACTTACATTGATATACTCTACATCCCGGGAAACTATTAGGAAAGCGCTTACTCTGCTGGCTCAAAAAGGACTGATTCAAAAGCTGCGCGGCAAAGGATCCCTTGTCCTTGACGTATCGCGCATGGATTTTCCGATTTCCGGGCTCGTGAGTTTCAAGGAACTTCAGACCTCAATGGGTCGTGATGACATCGAAACGACGGTGCACGAGTTCGGGCTAATCAATGCTGATAAACACTTAGGATCCATTTTTGATGTATCAGACGATACTGAAATCTGGAATGTCGTCCGTTCCCGCAGGATTCAGGGTGAAAGGATCATTTTGGATAAGTCTTACTTCCTGAAGTCGGAGGTTCCCCTGCTGACAAAGGAAATCTGCGAGAATTCGATCTATGAGTATTTAGAGAGCAAACTCGGACTGCCGATTGATTTTGCCAAAAAAGAAATCATCGTTGAAGAGTGTAAGGAGGAAGATCGCAGGTATCTTGATCTGGATGAGTACGATCATGTGGTGGTCGTGAGAAATTATGTTCATTTGAAGAATGCTGCGCTGTTTGAGTATACCGAGTCACGGCACAGGCTGGATAAGTTCCGGTTTGTAGATTTT
>NZ_JABMCR010000459.1 GCF_013179555.1 Bacillus haikouensis | reverse complement strand
AGGCGGTATTCGCTGTGAGAAATTCTCCGGCTGGTTATTGAAAGAAGGCTTCGAGGATGTCGCACAGCTTCACGGCGGGATTGTCACGTATGGACAGGATCCTGAAGTGCAGGGTGACCTGTGGGACGGACAGCTTTACGTATTTGATGAGCGTATTGCCGTGCCGGTCAACAAAAAAGAGCATGTAGTGGTCGGGAAAGACTATTATGACGGAGAGCCATGTGAGCGCTACGTAAACTGTGCCCATCCGCCATGTAATAAGAAAATTCTTTGCTCAGAAGAAAACGAGCATAAATATATGAGAAGCTGCTCTGACGAGTGCCGCAGAAGCGAAGAGAACCGTTACATCATTGAACACGGTTTGAATGAGGAAGAAGTGGCAGAGCGGCTGGCAGTGATTGAGGTAGAAAAACAAACAGTATAATGAAGAAAGAACTGGTCACTCGGCCAGTTCTTTTTTTCGTTTACTTAAACATCGATAGATCAACCATCTCTGCCATTTTCTTATATCCGTCATCATTGGGATGCAGATGGTCGCCTGCGTCGAATTCGGGAAGGTATCGTTCAGGGTCGTCCGGATCCCTCAGTGCCTGATCAAAGTCGATGATTCCATCGAATGCCTCACTGGATCGGATCCAGTCATTGACTTCCTGGCGTGTTTTTTCCCCCTCGGGAGTAAACATCCCCGATCCTTTGTATGGAGTCAGGGTCCCGCCGTAGATTTCCAGTCCCTGACCATGCGCCGCATCAATGATCTCTTTCATTTTCCCGATTATATCCTCAGAACTGTACTCCGGATGATGCCGGATATCGTTTAGACCTTGATGAAGGATGACTGCTTTTACGGCTGTTTGGTCAAAGACATCCCTCTTGAGCCGATTCCCCGCACTTTCTCCTTTGTCCGGGGTGCTTTCTATCAATTTATTGGCAGAGATACCTGCATTCAAGACAGACATCGGGGTGTCTGAGTCTTCCATGCGCTCCGCAAGATAATCCGGCCAGCGATGATTGGCATCCGAAGTGGAATGATTGCCATTTGCTATTGAACTTCCCAGTACAACAACGGAGCCTTTAACGGAAGAATCAGCCAATACGTCTACACCATCCAGCCAAAACCATGACTTTTCTTTTTGCTGAATAGATGGCCACTCGGCACTGGATGCTTTGTTACCCTCTGTTATATAATTTGTCTGCATCGAGTGGGGGTGCCAGGTTGCCGGCCCGGATTCTTTACGGACATATAGACTGACAGCCAATGGTTTTTCACTGTTTACAACAAAATCAACCGGATCACTTAGTTTCTGTTCACCTGGGGGAATGGTCACCTTTTGTTTTCCATCGAAGGAGATCTTTTTATCTGTGTCCGAAACAATCTCAGCTCCCTTTTTTGAAACCGCAATATGTACTTCTTCAATCGTCAACGGTTCTGACGAGAACGTATTGGATAAACGGACCCTCACCTTTTTTCCATCGATATGCGGCTTGAGAATCATCCGCACGGTCTGATCGTGAAACCCTTTATCGGAAATTCCATCATCAAGGGGGGACTGCACAGATGCGGTCCAAGCACCTACCCAGTTTCCATTCTTCGATTTATCCTTATTTAACGTCTCCCAATCCCATCCAGTGAACACCCCAAAATAAAGAATAGACAGCAGCGCCGCCATGAATAAAATAAACGATAGTCTCTTCATATATTCTGCCCTTTCACTACATGTGGTTTTCGTTTCATATCATTGTTACAGGTTTACCCTTTTCATAACAGAGTCATTCCTACTTTATATTTCTTAGACAAAACACCCACTATTTTGGTTAGTTTTTGTACAAGTAGTATTTTTATCCACCTGCATACAAAACTCAAAAAAGGATATCGAATCTGTAAAAAATCCAGATTCGATATCCTTTCAACTAAGTTTACAAATACACACCCACACCAGGACCAAATGGAATACCCAATAAAGCAAATGCCAATAACAGGATGATCCAAACTGACAGGAAGGCGATGGTATACGGAAGCATGAGTGAGATGAGTGTCCCGAGACCTGCCTTCTTATCGTATTCCCTCATGAAAGCAAGTATCACGATGATATACGGGTTCATCGGTGTAATGATATTTGTTGATGAGTCTGCAATCCTGTAGGCAGCTTGTACGAATGCCGGATTGTACCCCAGAGCAGCGAACATCGGAATAAAGATCGGAGCCTCGA
>NZ_JABMCR010000458.1 GCF_013179555.1 Bacillus haikouensis | reverse complement strand
AGTACCTTTATTTGATCTAAAGGCTTTTCACCGTCCATTATTGATCCAGCTCCTCTTTTACACGGTCAATCAGGGCTTTTCCGCCAAGCTCAGTCAAGCTTTCCGCCACTCTTTCACCGACCTTCTCTGGATTGGGACCAGTCATGTATTCTTTGTAAATAGTATGGCCGTCGGGTGAAGCCACAAGACCGGTCAGCGCGATTTCCCCATTATCTTTAATTTCTGCATAACCGGCGATCGGAACCTGGCATCCCCCTTCCATTTTATGAAGGAATGCTCTTTCCGCAGTTACTGTCTGAGTGGTTTCTTCATCCGAGAAATGCTTCAGTAAATCGAGAAGCTCTTCATCATCTTCACGGCATTCAATGGAAAGCGCTCCCTGACCGACTGCAGGCAGGCAAAGATCAGGATCGAGGAATTCAGTCACGACATCACTTGTCCACCCCATTCTAGAAAGTCCTGCAGCTGCCAGGATGATCGCATCGTAATCTTCATTTTGAAGCTTTGAAAGACGTGTATCGATATTTCCGCGGATCCACTTTATTTCCAGGTCCGGACGCACGGACAGAATCTGTGCGCCTCTTCGCAAGCTGCTTGTACCGACAATGGCACCTGACGGAAGGTCCTTCAGCGCAACATGATTCTTACTGATGAACGCGTCCCTGTGATCTTCACGTTCTGGTATGCATCCGATTGTGAGCCCTTCAGGCAAGACAGCCGGCATATCCTTCATGCTGTGTACCGCCATATCGATCTCTTTATTGAGCATCGCCTGCTCGATTTCTTTCACAAACAATCCTTTTCCGCCAACCTTGGAAAGGGTGACATCAAGGATTTGATCCCCTTTAGTCACGATTTCCTTTACCTCGAAGTCAATTGCGGGATTGATCGCCTTCAGCTGATCGATCACCCAATTTGTTTGTGTAAGTGCTAATTTGCTGCGTCTAGATCCTACAATAATTTTTCTCATAATAACCTCCTGAAAGCTTATGAATACCAGAAATGAAAGGATGAAAGCCGGCTTCCCAGGAAGAAATTGATCAAGATGATCAGGAAAGCCGCGACATTAAGCAATGCCAATGATTTGCCAAATACGTTCTTCTTTATCCGTAAATATAAATAAGTACTGTATAAAATTAATAGAATGAATGATCCTATAATCTTCGGGTCATACAAAATGAAATCCGGCAACTTGATATATGCCCATTGCATACCGAGAATCAGGCTGAGAAGAAGCATGGCTACCCCGATCGAATTCAGGATATAGGATATCTTCTCCAGTTTAGACAAATCACTGATTCTCCATAGCCTCTGTCCCCACTTTTTCTCTTTCAGCA
Organism: Bacillus haikouensis; assembly: GCF_013179555.1. Classification (GTDB taxonomy): domain Bacteria; phylum Bacillota; class Bacilli; order Bacillales; family Bacillaceae_B; genus Rossellomorea; species Rossellomorea haikouensis_A. Next base: position 876 of record NZ_JABMCR010000458.1, on the reverse strand, counting down.
GCTTGAACTGCAGAAGATAGAGAAGTGAAAAAACAAAGGACAGTGAAAATGCACCGTACGACAGGATCGCCATCGTGATGTGGATCAGAAGGAGTTCAGACACCATCTGCTCCGCCATTGCCTGCGATTCCACCTGCACGGGTGCAAAGGTATGTATAGCCATGATGATGAAACCCAGGACATTGGTGAAAAAGACGGTGAAGTCCACACGGAGCAGCCGGTTAATCACCAGTGACAGGGTAATCAATACCCAGGCATAAAAATAAAGCCCCTCAAAGATCGTGAGGACTGGGAATCTGCCGGTATTGATCATGTAAAGAAATAAAAAAATTGTTTGAAGGACCCAAACAATTGCAAGCAGCCAGAAGGCAAAAAGATTTGCCTTCCGGTTTTTGTTTAAGAAATCTATAAAATAAAACAGAATACTAATAGCATACAGAACAATCATCAGTTCATGCAGCCTAGTCATCGTTTGTTCAAACATAGACAATAACCTCACTTAAGCATGAAAAGTAGGTTGCGGAGTGAAGTTCGGCCCCGGTTCACTCTTCTCATTGGCTGCTTTCAGTTGTGTCTGTTCCTGCACTTGTTTCTCAATATTGAAAATGGAAACGAATAAATCCAGTTTATCTTCGGCATCAGGCAGGCCAGCAAGTTCTTTCGCTTGTGAAATTGGATCTTTCAGCAATTGATTGATGATGCTTTTTGTATGTTTACTCAGGACTTTTCTTTCTCTGTCTGTCAGGTTCGGCATTTTACGTTCGATGCTTTCCATCGTTTCAGCCTGAATCGATAACGCTTTTTGTCGCAGAGCTGAAATGACAGGCACAACTCCGAGCATGTTCAACCAGTCTTTAAAATCAACGATCTCCGCTT
>NZ_JABMCR010000457.1 GCF_013179555.1 Bacillus haikouensis | reverse complement strand
TTTTATGGACCAAATGTGTTCAGGCAGGTAGGTCAGCTCAGCGGAGGGGAGAAGATGAGGCTCCGTTTAGCACAGCTGATGCATCAGGATATTAATTTCCTTGTGCTGGATGAACCGACGAACCATCTGGATATCGATTCAAGAGAAGTATTGGAAGAAGCATTGGAAGACTTTAAGGGAACCATATTGGCCGTGTCCCACGATCGCTATTTCTTAAATAAACTGTTTCACAAAACCTATTGGATTCATAATGGTAAACTATTCTCATTTGAAGGACCGTACAGCTGGGCAAAAAAGAAACTGGTCGAATTAGCACCTCAAAAAGAGGCAAAGGCATTGGTGAAGAAGCAGGCTGCCCCTGTTCAAGAAAAAGCAGTGCGTGTTGAACCGGCCGTCTCGATTGAAGAGGTGGAAATGGAGTTGGAAGAGCTGGAGGCAAAGATCGCCGTAATCGATGGGGAATTGCTCGCTGAAGCAGATCTGGACGTCCTTCAGGAGCTTTACAGGGAAAAAGAGAAGCTTGAAAAAGACAGAGATGAAAAATATGAACTTCTTGAGAAATGTTTGTGATTTCCGGTATCCTGTTACCATCCACTCTAATGGATGGAAGGTAAGCCGGAAATGAACGGATTAAGGGGATGGCAACATGTGTTATAGAATAACCATCCACCTTTCATCAAACACTAAGAGATAAGGAAAATCCATTGAATACGAGGAATGACAATGAAAACAAAGACTTTAGAGCTAAAAAAAGCAAAGCATGATCAATTGAATGAAATAACGGCCGTTTACCTCAAGAGCAAGAAGGATCTTGATGATAAGAGACTGCTTCAGTGGGATGAAAACTATCCGAACAGGGAGTACTTTGAAGAGCAGATAGGATACGGTGACTTATATTGTTTATATACAGATGGAGAGCTTTCGGGAGCGGTCACATTGAATACGTGGCAGTCCCCTGAATGGGGCAGGATTCCTTGGGAGAATGATGAGGAGCTCGTGGTGCACGCATTGTTTCTGGATCCTTCGAAGCAGGGGAAGGGCCTCGGTACCCGGTTTTTACAGAAGTGCGAGGAGTATGCACTTGATCATGGATATCTCAGTGTCCGTCTGGATGCATATGCAGGAAACGAGGGAGCGAATTCCCTGTATGAGAAATTGGGGTATTCGTACAGAGGGTCGGTCTCTTTCACCTCAAAACCTGAAGGTCATCAGGAATACCGCTGCTATGAGAAGTCTTTGAGTCAGGACGGGGAACATGGTAAAAGAGCCGGACTGAACTAGGGAAAACTGTTCCTGCGTTCATTTTTTGTCCAAATGTACCAGCCTGAATGCCTATGTTGGTGGTCCCCATCAAATGACTTTACAAATATCGACTAATTATATTTATCAAAATAATTCGTACTAGAAAAAGCTGTTTTCCGGCTCCGGCCGGGGAACCGCTTTTTTTTGTTGGACGACGGGGACGCAGGGACAGGTTCAGTGTCCCATTTACGTTGTTAATGGTAAGGTGAAGTGCCATCCATCCCTGTCTTTGATACCTCGAAATAACGGAACCAAAAGCGAAACTCGTCAAAAAGGATGGATCTGTCCAATGTGAATTGGTCAAAGAAATCCTCCAAGTCTTCTGCATCGCTGTCATCAAACAATCCGGTCACATAAAGAGGTGTTTTGAATCGTTTATATAAATCTTCATGACCATAAAAGTGAAATAAATCCTCTATTTGATGTTCGACCATGTTCTTATCCCTCCTTTTTTACTAGGATTGGTCAGTTCTGAAGGATTTATCCGCGGGATGAGGAAGGTGGCTGTTAATCAGACGAAGCTGCTGCAGAAAGAGGCTTCCTACTTTGCTGGAGAAAAAATATAAACCAAATTCAATAATTACGATTCATTTCATGAAATTATGAACCATTCCCAAATAATTATGAAATTTATGTTGAAAAATATAATTCGAGTTAAACTTGCCCCCACGGCCAGTTTTTTAAAAGTTCATCTCCTAAATTCCTGAATCAATGGACATGTTAAAGAAAAAGGAGTGTTGAAGAATGAAAAGCTTGTTCATCTGCTTGGCAGTCATGTTGATCGTGCAAAGTACGGCAGGGGCAAGAAATATCCTGCCGCTGCCGGCACATCATAAGGAGCTGGCCATTGTGATCGACGACTTGGGAAATGATATGGAGGGAACAGAGGAAATCCTTCATCTGCCGGTAACGCTTACCCTAGCCATTATGC
>NZ_JABMCR010000456.1 GCF_013179555.1 Bacillus haikouensis | reverse complement strand
AGGCATTGATCGGTCTGTTGAACCATACATGTTACTCCTCCTTTTTAAAACCAAATTCCCTGTCTGCTCACATCTTAGCATGTGGAAAGTTGATAAAACAGTTATGAATATCATTTGTTTACAAATGATATTCATAACGTGCAGCTCCTCTGAGAAGCTTAAGCCCTAACTGGAAGAAACCGTGAAACACGGGGTCATTAATGAAGTGTAAGTAAATTGTATAGGGGGAATATCGTTAGGCCCAGTCTTTGTAGAAATAAATACAGGTGTCTGTTTGCATATTATAGTGGACAAGAATGTGAATGATTGGAAAAACAGGAGACTCTTGTGTAGAACTCATAGATTAAGAGATGCAACTCTTAGATTTAAGGGGAAAACATACAAATATTTAAATTTCACCGGCCAATACCCTTTTTGGGAGCCAGGCTGGTTGAAAGAAACATGACATTCTATTATTAATCTGCTCATTCTTAACAGGAAGCAGTAAAATGTACTGATAGACGGTTCTGTTCCAGAGAACCGTCCAGTTATTGATGCCAAGGTTTATCTTTGCTGAGCTCCCGATCAAGAAACAATGGCCAACATAATCGGTACAGTTATGATACTCATTAAGGTAGTGATTAGCGTACTGGCGGATACTAAATCAGGCTCGGTATTGAATTGCAGGGAATACATCGTTGTATTCGCAGCAGTCGGCATACTAGCTAAGATGATAAGAATTGAACCAAGCATGGGCGATACCGGAAGAAGTGATACGACGCCAAGAGCGATGAGAGGTGAAGCCACCATCTTCATGATGACAATAAAAGATAAGGCGCTTCTTTCCACCTTTTTCCCACCCAGCGTAGCGAGCTGCATCCCCAGAACCACCATGATCACTGGTATAGTTGCCTGTGATATTAAATCAATGGTTTGATTCATGAACAGGGGGACATCCAGTTGCAGCAATTGAAATCCCAGTCCCAGGAATGCACCATGAAGGATCGGCATCTTGACGATTTTCATCCAGATTTCATTAGTATTCCTCGTTTTATCACTGCCGCTGACCGCATAATACAGGCCGATTGTATTCATAAGGAACGATTGAATCACCATCATAATCACTGCATAGCGAAAACCAAGCTCACCGAATGCGAACAGGATCACCGGTACTCCATAGTTTCCGCTGTTCATAAAAACCCCGGAAAGGATCATGGCTGATGCTTTTGCTTTTGAATAATTTCTGATGCCGGCCACTATTTTAATCATAATGATTAATATTACACAGAGGGCTGCACAAAAGAGAAAGATGTAAAGATAATCCATGTTCAAGTCATTTTCGTAAAATGTCTTAAATGCGAGAAATGGATACATTAAATAGATGGCCATCTTCGAAATCGAATTGATTTCAAAGCCAAGTTTCTTTTGGCCGATATAGCCAACAGCAAAGACCAATAAAGCAGGCAGTACAATTAATATGACGTCCATTTTTTTCACCACAATTCAATAGAATAAAAGATAGGCTTGACTGCTAGAGTCAAGCCTTAGTGTATCATAATTACAAGAGCGGTATAATCAATCCTGCCAACAATAAGATCAGAGCACCGCCTAATCGTGAAGAAATTTGTGCGAATGGCATTAGCTCCATTCGTTTTGATGCTGATAACACGGCAACATCTCCTGTTCCTCCCATATTAGCCATACATAACCCTGCTGTAATCGCTGCTTCGATCGGGTAAAATCCAACCAGCTTGCCAAGAATCGCCGCTCCGAGGATCGCCCCTACTACTACTCCGAACACGGTTAATATATATTGAAGAGTCAACGCTTCAAGAACCGTATTTAAATCTGTATAAGCTACACCGATTCCAAATAACAAGGCGAAAGTCCAGTTACTAGCTACAAATTGATACCATTGACTTGCCCCTTCTACTACATTCGAGGGAATGATATTTGAAATCTTGGTTATTGCTACAAGAATAATCATGATTGCATATGGATGGAGCGGGAGAACCGATCCCAGCAATGTTCCAATCGTGAAGAATGTCAGGGCAGCAAGCAGCCCAACCCCCATCTTTTCGATATTATATTTTTGCTTCGTTTTTTCATATGTGAAGCCTCGCATCAATTGTCCATTCCCGGTCAATGAAGGGACTTTCTTTCCGATCAAATCAAGCAAGGATGCTAAAATGATTGCAAATACATTCCCTAAAGCAAGTGCTGGGACCAGCATCGATATATAGTAGCTCGGATCATTAC
>NZ_JABMCR010000455.1 GCF_013179555.1 Bacillus haikouensis | reverse complement strand
AGTTCTGCAGCGCACCACCGCCAAATGTATTCAGGAATCCGAGAATCCCTGCCTGGTCTTGCATCTTCAGTACATTCGCGTCAACGTTCGGCACCGGAATGAAGGTACCAAGACGGAAGACGACTAACATTAAAAGGGTGAAGATAATTTTATTTCTTATATCACCCACGCGCATAAAATTGGAGATAGTTTGAAACATTAGATCACCTCGGATGTACCGCCAGCAGCTTCGATAGCTTCTTTAGCAGTGGTTGAGAATTTGTGTGCTTTTACTGTAAGCTTTTTCTCGATTGAACCTTTACCAAGAATCTTAATTCCTGCTTTTTCGTTACTTACTAAACCAGTTTCAACTAGTAAAGTTGGAGTAACTTCTGTACCATCTTCGAAGCGATTCAATGCGTCAAGATTGACGATTGCGTATTCTTTACGGTTGATGTTAGTGAAACCGCGTTTCGGTAAACGTTGGAATAAAGGAGTTTGACCACCCTCGAATCCTGGGCGAGTTCCTCCGCCAGAACGAGCGTTTTGTCCTTTATGACCTTTACCAGCAGTCTTACCATTACCAGAACCAATTCCGCGTCCTACACGGTTGCGGACTTTACGAGAACCTTCTGCAGGTTGTAACTCATGTAATTTCATGTCGGCACCTCCTTATTATCGAAACAACTCGATTATTTTTCTGTTACCGTTACAAGGTGAGCAACTTTGTTGATCATACCGCGGATAGCAGCATTATCTTGTTGCTCAACTGTTTGGTGCATTTTGCGAAGTCCTAAAGCTTCAACCGTCTTACGTTGATCTTGCGGACGACCAATAACACTGCGAGTGAGGGTAATTTCTAGTTTGTTAGCCATCGTTATCCCTCCCTTATCCTAATAGTTCTTCTACTGATTTACCACGTAATTTAGCTACGTCTTCAGCACGCTTTAATTGTTTTAAACCTTCGATTGTTGCACGAACCATGTTAATTGGAGTGTTGGATCCTAGTGATTTAGAAAGGATATCTTGTACCCCTGCTAATTCTAGTACCGCACGAACAGGTCCACCAGCAATAATTCCTGTACCCGCAGAAGCAGGCTTGATAAGAATTTGACCAGCACCAAATCGTCCAGTTACTAAGTGTGGAGTTGTACCTCCAACCATAGGAACTTCAATTAGATTTTTCTTCGCATCTTCAATCGCTTTACGAATTGCATCAGGAACCTCTTGAGCTTTACCAGTTCCGAAACCAACGTGACCGTTTTTGTCGCCGACTACTACAAGAGCAGCGAAACGGAAACGACGTCCACCTTTAACAACTTTCGCAACACGATTGATTGTAACTACGCGTTCTTCAAATTCTAGTTTGCTTGGATCAATACGACGCATCTGGATTGTCCCTCCTTTTTATTAAAATTCTAAGCCGTTTTCACGAGCTGATTCAGCTAAAGCTTTGATACGGCCATGGTATAAGTATCCACCACGGTCAAATACTACAGATTTTAAACCTTTATCTGCTGCACGTTTCGCAACTAGTTCTCCAACTTTCGCTGCTGCTTCAACAGTGTTAGTGGATTCTAATCCGAAATCTTTATCTTTAGAAGATGCACTTGCAAGAGTAACACCGTTCATATCATCGATAATTTGAGCATAGATGTTTTTGTTAGAACGGAAAACGTTCAGACGAGGACGAGTTTCAGTTCCAGTAATTTTAGAACGTACACGAGCATGTCTTTTCTTACGTGTTTTGTTCTTATCTGGCTTAGTAATCACCTACGGTCACTCCTTTCTTATTGCCTACGCGGCATTATTTACCTGTTTTACCTTCTTTACGACGAACATATTCACCTTCGTAGCGAATACCTTTTCCTTTGTAAGGCTCAGGAGAGCGTACTGCACGAATGTTAGCTGCTAATGCACCAACACGTTCTTTATCGATACCCTTGATTGAGATCTTAGTGTTTGATGGTACTTCGATCTCGATGCCTTGTTCAGCTTCGATTTCAACTGGGTGAGAATACCCAACGTTAAGCACTAGCTTAGCACCTTGTTTTTGAGCACGGTAACCTACACCGACAAGCTCAAGATTTCTTTCGAATCCTTTAGATACACCTTCAACCATGTTCGCGATCAAAGCACGAGTTGTACCGTGTAACGCGCGGTGTTCTTTTGCATCAGAAGGACGAGTAACTGTTACTGTGTTACCTTCTAATTCTATTTTAATATCAGAACTGAATGTACGAGAAAGTTCACCTTTAGATCCTTTTA
>NZ_JABMCR010000454.1 GCF_013179555.1 Bacillus haikouensis | reverse complement strand
AGGCCGAGAGTGGATATATGGTCGATCATTCTGTCTTCTGTTGGAATCGCGGGTATCGTCTACGGATTTAGTTCTGCCGGTGAAGCTGGTGAAGGCTTCACCTCTGTGAAAACCCTGACAATTATTATCGTCAGTGCTCTAAGTCTCTTATTATTTGTAGTAAGGCAATTAAAATTGGAGGAGCCGCTGCTTGATGTGAGGGTGTTCAAATACAAAAGCTATGCACGCGGGGTCATTTTATTCATCATCGTGATCATGGCGATGTTTGCATCGGAAATTGTAATGCCGATGTATTTACAGGGTCCTCTGGGCTATTCTGCGAAGGTTGCGGGTCTGCTGCTATTACCCGGGGCTCTTTTAAACGGATTGATGTCTCCTGTGATGGGCTCATTATTTGATAAATACGGGCCGAGAAAGTTGATCATACCAGGTACAATCGTACTCACAGGGGTCATTTTTTTCTATAGTAACATTAGCCAGACCACACCGATTTGGCTTTTCATCATCGTGTATGTACTGTTGATGTTATCAATTTCGGCAATCATGATGCCCGCTCAAACGAATGCCTTGAATGAGCTGCCGAAGCATCTTTATCCACATGGGACCGCCATCGCGAATACCCTTCAACCTGTTTCAGGAGCTCTTGGAGTATCAGTGTTTGTCAGTATCATGACACAAAGCCGTGAGAGCTATCTTGACAATCATACTGGCAATGTGACAGGAGATGTTATGAATGATGCGATGACATATGGTGTTCATCACGCATATTGGTTCGCGTTGGCACTGGCGCTGGCGGCATTCTTCATCTCTTTGTTCATTAAAAAAGCTGTGGCCGCAGATGCTGATAAAGCAGAAGGGCAATAAATAAGCAATAAAGTACCTCTTCATTTATATTTTCAGGTTTTCGATATAAGGTGCAAAACGATTATAAACAATGGAATAGCAACCCGGTTATCACATAAACAACACTTTTTTAAATATAAATAGAAATACGAATGGCCGACTTTAGAGTCGGTCTTTCGTATTTCAGGATAATGTCAGATTGAACTGCTGTCTTTGTTAGTCTAATATAATCTCCATTTTTCTATTCTTTGTTTTCATTCCTATTGACCTGTAAAATTCAATGGCAGATGTATTTTTCTCGGATACACCCAATTCAATACTATCAACTCTGAGTCTTGTCCCCAAATCAAAAACATATTTAATTAATTTTTTCCCGATACCGTTCTTTCTATATGTTTCATCAACGCATAAACTGTTTATTAGTAATACCTTCCTTGCTTTGATAAATGAATTTTCAGTTGTTTCTTCCTCCTTCGTCACGATCACTCCGGCTATATCATTGCCTATGGCAGCAACAAAAATATGCTGCTTGTCATCAATCAACTGGCTTTCAAAGAAATCCTTCTCTACTGGAGTCGAATTCTCTTTGTACAAGTCAGGTCTTTCAAAAACGTGGAATTCATGAACTTGCTTAAATAAAGGCAGCAAAGACTCGTAATCGTTTTGCTCAGCGTTTCGAATAGATATATTATTCATAAATCTCTACCCCTCGATCATTGTTTAATTGGTATTCTACTACTTCACATTCTTGCGCAGAAATGCTTAATGTACTAATCAGTTTCAGACATTTATCACAATCTTCTATAAAGTTTACCATAAGACCCAAAACCACTTGGAAGATATAGAATTCTTAAGACGGCTCAAAATGATCATCATCCCTTTCATCAGTGGAAACAGAAGTTGTTGGTAACGATATTGAAGCCTTGACGATACCTATTGTCTCACTGTTAAAAGCTTACTTATTAAAGCGATTATTACATTGATCAATATATAAAACGTAGAATGACGAACAATATCTTAACGATTTTATCCTCCGATATCGACTTGCCCAACTTAGCGTTTGCACCTGATAACAGAGCCGTTAATTTATACAGTTTTTCAATGGGTTTAATATAAATTACAAAAATTTAAGCCAGTTTCCAAAAAGTAGAAACTGGCTTAAATTCATACTGTACTCTTTACTTTCTTAGGTTTTTTATCTTTAACGAAAAAGGCAAGGAACAGTCCAATCAAAGCGGAGATTCCTGCAACAATGAAAGATATGTTGACTCCATGAATGAGTCCTTCCACTCCCCTGTCCGGAAGTGCGGCGGTGGTCATGACTGTTACGAGCAATGCAGTTCCGACAGCACCTGATACTTGTCGCATAGTATTGTTCATTGCAGTTCCATGCGGAATCAGATGATTCGGGAGCTG
>NZ_JABMCR010000453.1 GCF_013179555.1 Bacillus haikouensis | reverse complement strand
TTACAAGGATCTCCTTAAAGAAGCAATTGCCATAACGGAAGACGACGGCATTATTGTCGCTTCAACAAATTGCAGTACGTTTAATATGAAGAAGTTCAAAGGCTTCATAGAAAGTGCCTTTAAAGAAACCAGCGAATCTTACAAGCTGCTTGAAGAGTTCACTCTCCCTGAAGATTTTAAAACGATAAATCAATATAAACAGGGTGACTACCTTAAAGTAGTATTTATTCAAAAACACTGATCCACCCCCGGGGAGTCAGATGATCACTCCCCTTCTATTCATTTCCAGTATCATCCTCTTTCTTATTCTGGCATCATGTAAAATCGCTCTCCTTTTGGGTACACTTGATATATAGCCATATCCCCCTCTCATTTCGCGCCTGAAATTTTTATTCTGAACACAAAATGACAGATTATTCTGTCATTATTTCCTCGGAAACCGCAGAATGCGACAACACTTACATTTTTTTGTAGAATACCAGCGAATAAGGAGTGTTTATGTTGAATAAAGCAATATTTCTTGACCGTGACGGTGTTATTAATGAGGTTAAAACGAAAAGAGTAAAGTTTGTAAATAAACCAGAACAATTTTATTTCCTGGAAGGAGTAAAAGAAGCAGTTAAGATATTGAGTGAAGCCGGATACAAATTATTCGTTGTCACCAACCAGGGAGGCGTGGGACTTGGATACTTATCTCATGAACACCTGCAAACCATTCATGACTATATGGTCGGGGAACTGGAAACAGCTGGCGGCAGGATCTATGAGGTTTCATGTTGTACACATAAACCTCATGCAGGGTGTTCCTGCAGAAAGCCAGAGCCGGGTATGATCATGGGGCTTTCTGAAAGATACAATCTTGACCTGACTGCCTCCTATATGATCGGGGACAGGGAGCCTGATATAGAAGCCGGACGAAAGGCAGGATGTAAAACGATACTGATAGCGGATGGATCATCCCCTTTATATCAGGCAGATTACGTATTCCCAACTTTATTGGCTGCTTCACAATTTCTCTTATCTCAATGAACCTTTTACTCCTAAAACAACCTTTTCTCCTGCACCTATATGCAGGGGTTCTCTTTGTTTTAACGATTTTCAATAAGGAAAATCTATGTTAGAGTACTATGGAACCAGGTTCGAAAAGGAGTGACTTTTATTGGAACAGCAGGAACTTCTGCAAATTATTAAAAATGTATATCCGTTCGATATATTGACAGAAGATCAATTGCAATATATTATTTCGGGCTCGACATATACCACATTTAAAAAAGGCGAATTTCTTTTCCATGAAGATGAGACCCTGGATGAACTCGATATTTATTTTCTCGTATCTGGCTTGGCGAAGAACGTACTTCATCGTTCTAACGGGAAACAATATTCATTGCGTTTTTACTACCCTGGAGACCTGATTGGAATCATGATTATGCTTACAAGCGGTCAAATGACTTTTTCAGTACAGGCGATGGAAGATTGTAATGTCTTCCGTATCCAGAAGCAGCGCCTCCTTGATTTAATGACAAAAAATCATGATTTCTCAAAAATCATATTTGACAGCATCGGAAATCGAATGAAAACCCTTTATGATGAAATAAAATCTAAATCATCAGACAGCGATGATGAAAATATCACTCTTTTCAGGACAAAAGTACATAATTTAATGGACTTTCCTTCATTTATTGGTGAAGAAGATACAATCCTTCGTGCTGCCCAATTGATGAAAGATAGAGATACTTATGGCTTGGTTGCAGTTGATCCAAATGGCAAGATGAAAGGTATTCTGACTCAAAGGGAGATCCTTGCCTATATTACTTCACCAGGCGGTTCTGAAAAAGTCAAAGACTGGATGAAGCTGAACCCTTTCTGGATCCGCGATGAGTCGTTTGCTTACGAGGCTTTGTCATATTTCAAGCATGAAGAAGTAGATTTCGTCCCCATTATACGTAATGAATCTGTCGTTGGCGTCCTCACAAGCAGCTCATTTATCAATATTCAAGATTCCAATTATCTGGATTTATCTTATAAAATCCAAAAAGCGGTCAGCCGTGATGAATTGGTCCGATTGGCTACCGTGAAAAATAATACGTTTCAGCAATTTATCGGAGACCTTATCCTACAAGACAGTCCAGGTTACGATGTATGTGAAGTAATCAGTAACTATAATGACAGGCTGCACAGAAAGATCATACAATTGACAGAAAAAGAAATGCGTCAAGAAGGTTTTGGCCGTGCTCCAATCAATTATTGTTTTATCGTGATGG
>NZ_JABMCR010000452.1 GCF_013179555.1 Bacillus haikouensis | reverse complement strand
TAGTTTTCATTTGTTCATCCCCCTTCGTTTTTATCCGTTCTATTATTATTATATTGTCGAATAGGGAGCCTGTCATTGGGGGGAATTCACCTTGCTTAATATGGATTATTGTTGTCTAAAATATGCAGAATACTCACGCATTTACATAATTAACAAACTCTAAGTAAACATACAGGGCCTAAAGTCCTGTAACTTTACTCCTGTTAAATTTGGGGCGAAAAGGCTCCAATAACCTAGTAAAATACAGTTTTGTGTAATAATAATGAGATTAATAAAATAACCGTACCCGTGAAAATTTAGGCACGGGTACAGATATTTTTTATTAGTTTGTAAGTCTTAATTACTCTTTTTCTTAATTAAGTGTCTTCCATTTAAATTTCGAGATCTTTCAGTTCGTATAATTTATGGTTCTTATTAAATAATTCTCTTTAATATAACTGAAACTTTTCTCAACGACGTTACCATTGTGATTAATAATGAATTAAATTAAGTAGGATTAATAGATAATCATTACTACTACAGTTTTTTAAAATGGATAAACACAATTGCAAGATTTAAATTAAACAAACTTAATTGTCAAGAAAGTGTTGAAACATTAAAAGCTATAACCGATACAAACGAATTAATATTGCGGCATGATTTACTGGCCCTCCGAATTCTTCACAGCGTTGCCACTATTTATGCAGAATTTGTCCCAGCCAATAAGTTGACTGCACTACTTTTGTTGTAAAATAATCACCTAAAATGTTATGAGTTTCTCATTTTCTTGATCGATTTGCAGCACTTCTTCAAATGATACAATCCCAGTCCCTTCCCTTGAACGTTCTAATTTTTTCTAGTATTTTCACTACTGTTTCCCGATCTGCATACTCCGTACTGAACGAATTTACCAATGAGTGTTTATTCATGATGTATAAAGTAAACCATCCAACGTCACTTCTGAAAAGATACCTTTAATAGAGTCGCTTTTAAGCCACGAATCTTAAGAAATCGGCAAACTGGACATGGCAGGTGCCATGTCCAGCATAGAAGTAGAAAAATAACCTGAATACCCCGCATCCGGTTTACACCGATGTCTGTAAAGAATGACAATGAGTCAGACAGCATGAAAAGCGAGATATAGAACTAATTATTTATGTCCCAACGCGAGGGAAAGGCTTATTTATTCTGCTGGTGACAATTCACTTTCTGTAACCCACTTATGATTTCTCACCTTTTCTCCTCCGTCAGTCGGAGTGTAATCCACCATATAGACCGTCATTTCTTCTGCAGAGTCAATTGTTGCAGCCGCCCCGTCCATCCCTTTCATATGGTCCGCATTCAACACGACCTCGTCACCTGGTTTATAAGGTTCTTCACCTGGGTCCTCGAACTCTTCATGTATGACCCATTTGTGATTTTTCACTTTTTCTCCACCCGTTGAAGGAGTATACGTAACTGTATAGACTACCGTGTCATAAGCCCCTGAAATTACAGCCTCCGCACCTTTCATTCCAGGCATATGGTCCGCTTGAAGAATGGCTTTATTTCCTACTGGATAAGTTGGATCCTCTGCTTTTTCCAGGCCTTCCGGCACTTCACCGGAACTGGAATGATTCATCTCACCGTGGTTCATTTCTTCTGTTTCTTCCGTCTTCTCATTATCATTATCGGTTTCTTTGTTTCCCATGTTTTCTTCGTTATTATTAGAACAAGCTCCCAGTAAGAGAAGTAGTAATGTAACGAATAATAGTAAAGAACGATTTTTGATCATGTTGATTCCTCCTTATAAATGGTCAATAAAAATTCTACCCTGAAACTATGCAGAATATATGTAGGAGCCAAAATACGATAAAAAAGTAATAACTGCAAACTTTCTTCAAAAAAAATGATTAATATAGTTAGTAGTGCAGAATTGAGGCTGATGATGAAAATTTCAACGAAATTGACTTTGTATTTTACGATCACAGTATTTATATTGGAAGTTTTTATATTGTTTTTTCTTCATGAAAGTATTGTGAACAGCCGGATCCGGGAAGAAGTGAACTCCATTCAATCAAGAGGCGAAAGCCACCATGATGTATTGGAAGATCATTACTCCCGGCAAACACTGGAGCATATTGCCCTGATGGAATCGAAAACAGATACGACTGTTGTCGTTACGGATAATCAAATGGAGCCGATCATTGCCTCTGACAGAATTCTTCCTGAAATGGAACAAATAATCGATAAAACATCATTGAATTCATCTTTTTATCCGAACAGCCGTATTTTAGAGGATAATTACCGAAAGAACGATT
>NZ_JABMCR010000451.1 GCF_013179555.1 Bacillus haikouensis | reverse complement strand
CCATTGATCAAGTAAGCGCTCAAATTTCTGAAGCGCTTGCATTTCTTTTTCAAGGTCAATCCCCAGTTTCTTACTTAGCAATTGTGTGATTTCAGGGGAATATTGGGTGTTTCCACGTTCAATTTTACTAATATGTGTAACAGAACATATCCCTTTTCCCAGTTCTTCTTGTGTTAGTTCATTTTTCTCTCTATAAAACTTTATAAGGATTCCTGAACTCAACATCATCACTCCCAACTAGTTTTTTTACTAAAGATTTATCCATTTTTATCATCTTACCTTTTCTATCTCCATTTAAATAGTGTTATTTTTCTATATATTCTTGTATTCAAATCAATGTAGAGTGTATTTTTTCCAACCAACGTACTAAGAAAGGGGCTGGGACAAAAGTGTTTTTTCCTAAGAAAAACCCGAACCAAACTGCCTTTTAACAGGCAAATTAGTTCGGGTTTCTATTTTATTCAATGTACACTTAAGTTTTAGCACTTTCCAGCGGTTGATTGGAGCGCAAGACGAAGACTCCTGCGGGAAGAGTAGCTTATTAGAAAAGCCGAAGGACTTTGCTCAGAGGCGGGTGGCATAAGACGAATCGTCCTGGAAGGCGCACTTTGCCTTCTTGGTCGGTTTGGCTTATGTCATGTGCCTCTGAGCCCTGCAGCTAGACAAGTGAGACCCCACAGGAGCGAACGCGACGAGGAAGCTCACTGGCTACCCGCGGAAAGCGAAGTCTTGCACGGAAATCATTAGCGGTATTAAGAATATACGCTGAAATTGTTCGTCTTTATGTCGTGGTTTATTCGTTTTGTCCCAGCCTCTTTCTTTCGGTTGATTTCGACGATCAGCATGAGGTTATGAAATGATACGGTTAAGGATTAATTCCCAATTCATCTTTAATCGTGTCTATCGTTTTGCCATTCACTTCAGATTGAGGATCTGGTGTATCAAGAACAAAGTCGTTTTCTGATAAATAATACTTTTCAAGAAAAGTAAAGTCTTGTTCATCCGTCGTACCATCAAAGTTTATATCCGTATTTCGATAGTCTGTTCCCCAATGCTCTTGCAGTAGTAATGCATCATGGATATCTATGGTATTATCTTTATTAATATCACCCGGCTTCGAAACAGCTGTTCTATAGGAAATCCATTCTCCTATATCGATACCATTCTCTTCGCGACCAACCTCAAGGGGGGTATATGTTGTATAATGTCCTGGGATATCGATGATCATAGTATATTTCTTCTCTATTATTGGGAGTTTATCGAAATAAATTACTCCATTTGGTTCCAATCTCGCTGGATAAATGGCCCCTTTTGTATCTTTTAATTGAACAGTTGCTCCTACAGTCGAGTAATCCCTACTGTGATCCATTCCACCTTTGTCTGTAAGCAGTCCTTCTGCACCTAAATATCCCGCATCCACCTTTGAAAACGCTGGATAAATGGGGTGAAGTCCGATCTTCGTTTGAATTCTGGGACCATGATTCACCTGCATGGTAGAGTTACTGAATAGTGGAGAATATACATTTCTAAACTCATCTGCACTGGTATCTGCTACGACCTCAAATAAAACAACATCTCCAGAGACTCCTTCGTCAGGAATAGTAATATCGATGATCGTCTTGGTAGTTCCTGGAGTAGTCGTTGTCTCTACTAATTTTGAACCTTCTGGCAGATCAGCCCCTAATTGGAAATCAACAGAATCATCAAAGTATTTATTTTGATAATAGAAGGTCATAGATAAATGCTGGGCATTTTTTAAATTATTTGCATAGAAGGTATACTTGATTTCGTCACCCATTTGGTACGACTCTTTATCTGGTTGTGCATATACAAACTGTGATCCTTCATTTACATAATAAACAACCTTTGGCATTGCCGTATTTCCTGCATAATCGGCTCCAAGATATTGCATTTCCCTTATGGAGTTTGTTCCAACATTTAACTCTTTTGAAAACTTTCCATTTTCATCTACTTCAAGTTGGTTGTTCGGTCCTGTTGGACCATACCATATGTTGTTACTTGCCGGAGTTAGTGACATACCTGCTTTTTGGGTTTCACTCATTTCCGGATCCACCAAAGTACCTGATATTGTTACTGTATCTTGGCCATTTGGCAGTTCAACAATTGGAAGATCTCCTTTCGGCAAGGCATTTGTCTCATCAAAAGTAATCTTCGGCGCGTCATTATCAAGGCTAATAGTCGACGTTTTAGCAAACTGTCTGCCATCTTTCGTCGTACCGATCATTTTGACTTCATATATGCCATCTTCTGCCCTTATTCTTGTA
>NZ_JABMCR010000450.1 GCF_013179555.1 Bacillus haikouensis | reverse complement strand
GCCAGATCTTCACGACCCGCTTTCGTAAATTCATGGAGGGAGTCTTTCCGTTGCTTGACTTCTCGAGAAAGGACAGTCAACTCTTCGTCTTCAGAGAGTTCCTGTTTTCCAAACTTAATGGCTTCATTTTGAAGTGCCGCCTTAAGCATGCGGATCACGGAAAGTTTCTCTTTTTCTTTATTTTTCATCGCTTGTTTCATATCATCATTTAAACGATTGAGAAGACTCATGGGTACACCCTCTCTTAGAACTTACGCTTTCTTGCAGCTTCTGATTTCTTTTTGCGTTTTACGCTTGGCTTTTCATAAAATTCGCGCTTTCTAAACTCTTGTAAAGTTCCTGTTTTAGAAACTGAGCGTTTGAAGCGACGAAGAGCATCTTCAAGCGATTCGTTTTTACGAACAACTGTTTTTGACATCTCTCTTTCCCTCCCTCCGAACACACTACACTTACATGTTCAAGTCAAGAAAATGGATTGTACCAATTTTCCCAAGACGAAAATTCGTCTCTTTCCTTCACCAAAAGGTTTGGCTAAGCCCTTGTTACATTGTCACAAGGGGACAGAAAGTGTATGTCTTTCTTGGATGAATTCTTTAAAATATAAAGAAATCCATGTACTTTGCCATTATAATATATGTCTTGGAATAGGTCAACAACTTCTGCATAATTGCTTGTATAAATAGGCATGTCTTCCGCATTCACCCCATACATTAAGGTAAGCATGTATCATTGTGGAGGGGACACCTAAATGATGTTGAATCTGATCTTGTTTGTTTTACTTATCCTTTGTTTTCTATTAGGGATGCTTTGGCTTCGATCCGGATTGTTCAATATTGCAAGTTTGAAGGTAAAGAAGTGGCTGCATTTCCTGACGGAAACCCCCGTTAAGGGCGCCGCAACCGGTACAATCGTGACCGCCTTCATCCACAGCAGTTCTGCAGTAATGGTACTGACTGTAGGCCTTGCGTCATCAGGGATTATCCCATTCAGGCAGACAATCGGCATCATGCTTGGATCGAATATAGGAACGACATTCACTCTAGAGATGTTCACATTGAATATGAATTATCTCATTGTTCCATCTATCATGATCGGTTGTTTACTGATCGCGTTCAAAAAAGACTCGATCCGCAGCACCGGGATGATTTTTACCGGCTTCGGGCTGATCTTCGCCTCCATCCAGGGTATACAGTGGGTCGCCACGCCATTGACCACCCATCCGCTTCTTCATGCGTACATAGAAAAAATGAACACCCATATCCTGATTGCGCTTCTGATCGGTTGTATACTTACTGCACTTATTCAATCAAGTACGGTCGTCACCGGAGTCACGATGGGATTTCTGGCTGCACAATCCATTGATTTGCATGCAGGTATCGCCATCATGCTCGGCGCAAACATCGGAACATGCATCACGGCATTCATCGCAAGTCTCGGTGGAGGGATCCAAGCCCGGCTCACCGCTTTCGCCCATATTTGGCTGAATGTCATCGGTGTCCTGGTGTTCATCCCGCTCATCCCGTTACTTGGAACGGTCGTCCAGAGTCTGGCCGGCTCCCCTGAAATACAGTTGGCCCATGCAAGTGTGATTTTCAACCTGCTTTGTTCCCTCCTCGTCCTTCCTTTTGCCTTTAAATTTGCCCGGTTTATTGAGAAGGTGCATTTGCGCAGGTAGAAGGTTAGGCTTAATTTTTTCAGGGGGATTGAAACGGAGGGTAAAAGTATATTCGACAAGCGGCACAATTTATGAGAACCGGGTGCATTTATTATCTAAATACCATTTTTTATACGCGCACCCTGGTGACCATTAATTAAATAAACAGAATTTAAAAAAATCCTTAACCTTGAACTCTGAAAAACACCCGACGCTAATTTGTCCCTGCAATATATAAAGCCGGATGAACAGAGTCCATCCGGCTTTATATAATTACTTAATAATCAGAGTCGCTAGTCAACCCTTGTACAATTTTAACGCCTGAGCTTGCGCCTAGACGGGTAGCACCTGCATCGATCAAAGCCTGTGCGTCTTCAGAGGAACGTACGCCTCCTGAAGCTTTCACACCGATATCAGGTCCGACTGTTTTTCTCATTAGAGCGATATCTTCCACAGTCGCTCCGCCAGTTGAGAATCCAGTTGATGTTTTTACGTAATCAGCACCGGCTTCAACTGATAGTTCGCAAGCTTTCACTTTTTCCTCATCAGTCAGCAAGCAAGTTTCAATGATCACTTTAGATAATGCTTTTCCTTTAGATGCTGCAACAACAGCTTCGATGTCGCGCTTGACAAGATCGAGATCAC
>NZ_JABMCR010000045.1 GCF_013179555.1 Bacillus haikouensis | reverse complement strand
GCGTTTTTAATACCGAGCTTTGTGGAGTTAAAGACTGGATCAAGCCCCTGCTTCTTCTGTTCTTCGTAATCCTTAAGGGCACGAAGAGCAGGTTTTGCCAGGATGAGGATGGCGATCAAGTTCAGCCAAACCATGATTCCAAGGCCGATATCCCCAAGAGCCCAGGCAAGTGCGGCTTCTTTGACAGCCCCATAGAAAGTGACTCCCAGCAGAACTAATTTAAGCAGGAAAATAGCTGGTTTAGCGTTCTTGCCCTTTAATAAATACGCCACATTTGTTTCAGCCATGTAGTAGTAAGCCATGATTGTTGTAAAGGCAAAGAAGAATAGGGCGATCGCTACGAATCCAGCACCGAATCCGGGAATGGCCGATTCGATCGCAGCCTGCGTATAAGCAGGACCAGCTTCAACTCCTTCAAGGTTTGTAACAATGGCAGTTCCATCAGGCTTTTCTACATTGTAGGCCCCTGTGAATAAAATCATGAATGCCGTTGCCGAACATACAAGCAGCGTATCGATATAAACGGAAGACGCCTGAACCAGACCTTGTTTGACCGGGTGGGATACTTCAGCGGCTGCTGCATGGTGAGGTCCTGTACCTTGACCTGCTTCGTTGGAATAGACTCCACGTTTAACACCCCATGCAATCGCGCTTCCAATGATTCCGCCGAATGCTGCATCGGCACCGAATGCACTTTTGAAAATAAGAGCAATGACACCAGGAATCTCTCCAATGTTCATTCCCACTATCACTAAAGCCAATAGGATGTAAGCAATCGCCATGAAAGGAACTACATAAGAAGCAACGCCTGCAATGCGCTTGACGCCACCGAAGATGATCACGGCAAGAAGAATGACTAGCCCGATGCCGGTAACAGACGTATTGAGACCAAATGCATTATCAAGTCCCTGTGCGATGGAATTCGATTGGATCCCCGGCATCAATACCCCTATCGCCAGCAGCGTAGCCAATGAGAATAAAACCGCATACCACTTCCAGCCGATCCCTTTTTCAATATAATAGGCTGGCCCCCCGCGATACTCTCCATCCTGTTTTACCTTGTAAATCTGTGCAAGTGTCGATTCAATGAAGGCACTGCTCGCCCCGATGAATGCGATGGTCCACATCCAGAATACCGCGCCGGGACCACCAAATGCGATGGCAGTTGCTGTACCTGCAATATTTCCCGTTCCTACACGTCCCGACAAAGAAAGTGCCAGGGACTGGAATGAGGATACCCCTGATTTTGAACTGCTCCCCTTGAACATCTGAACCACCATGTCTTTAATGAGACGCACCTGCAAAAACCTTGTTAAGATAGAAAATAAAAGACCTACACCTAAACAAAAGTAAATCATGACGGGTGACCAAAGAATACCCACCAATTTGCCTACAATTTCTTCCACAGTGTTTCCCCCTTTTTTCCTAAAATTTATCTAACTATTATGAATTATATTTTATTTGACACAAATTAGACAATCTTTTTTTCTCCGTAGAAAAGCCGTTATACTCCAAAACCCTTGTATAGCAAGACCCGGCCTGTATAAAAATTTTTTTTGGGCAACCTAATGACGAAAGGAGGCTATTAAATGTCGAGACGAAAACTTTTAGTCCCGGAATCCCGGTCAGCAATGGATCAGCTGAAGGCAAGGGTGGCCGGAGTCAGCGACCCCAATGATGCTAAGTTCGAAGCCGCCAGGGAGCAAGGAATCCCTCTGGATAAAGGATACAACGGAAAACTGACGTCTGAACAAGCCGGGAAAATCGGCGGCCGGATGGGCGGGAATATGGTCAAAGAATTAGTGAGGATGGCGCAGGAGAATTTGAATAAGAAGTAAATATGTATTCATTTGGAGTCATCCCATTTGTTTTTTTTTGTGACTTGTTTCTCCTTGAACATGAAATGGACTGAAATCGGTTTACGACTTCAGTCCATTTTCCCCTTCAGGATATCCGATGGTACTAAACAATCTTCCCAAAAGTTTCATCTACCGCTGCTTCATTTTTTACTAAGCAATATTTTCTTCAGCTCATCTAAATCTTCATACACTTTTTCAAGCAGAGATCGATTATAAAAGATGGAGGCGGGATGAAAAGTCGGGAAAATGGAGTATTCCTGTTCACTGAGCTCCCATTCGTTTATGTCCATATTCTTGAGCTGACGGACCGGTGCTTGGATCAGCTGCCCGTGGACTTCTGAAATCTTATAGTCCTTTCCCAATAATCTTTGCAGGCCGATGTTGCCAAGTGTCACGATCTGCTTTGGCTTAATATGCCGGATTTCATAATCGACGATCGGGGCATGAGCAATCTGTTCCTTCATGTTCGGTGCCCGGTTGTATTTCTTCTGTATGACTTCTCCATTCGGCCCCGCCTTTTTGGGGACTATTTTATAAGGTCTGCTCCTGACGGTTGACGTAAAGTAAATATCGTCTCTTGAAATATCGAGGTAATCAAAAAACTCGTTCAAAACTTTTCCCGCCCTTCCGCTGAAAGGAATACCATTATGTATTTCCGTTTCACCGGGCGCTTCTCCCACAATCATGATTTCAGGCTTCTCCGGCCCGCGTCCATAAACAAATCCTTCACAATTGTATGGCTCCATTCTTTTCTTGCACTGTTCAACCAGATCCTTTGGCAGCACGTTCATCACCCTTTTCATCAATAGCCGTCCCCCGCTGCTGTAAAGCATTATCGGAGGCTGGAAAAGCGTCTGGCTTTTAATTTCTTTATACCCAACTATGCTGCACCTATACACATCCATATGTTTATTGCAGCATTTCTTAAGGAATAGTATGGATATACTTAAATAAGGAGATGGCTAATATGAATGACAATATTTTGAAACAGCATATTTTGAAGGTTCTTGAAGATAGCAAAGTCGGTACTCTGGCAACGGTGAAAGACAGCAAGCCGCATTCCCGTTATATGACCTTCTTCAATGATGAACTTACACTGTATACGCCCACAAGTAAAGAAACTCATAAGGCGGAAGAGATCGAAAGCAATCCCAATGTACATATCCTTCTCGGCTATGAAGGGGAAGGATACGGCGATACATTTGTGGAAATCCAGGGACAGGCATCGATCGAAACTTCCGGTGAATATAAAGAGAAGCTTTGGAACAAGCATTTGGAGAAGTGGTTTGACGGGCAAGATGATCCGAATTATATCGTGTTAAAAATCACACCGGGTACGATTCGATTAATGAATGATGAAGAGGGCTCCCCCCACACACTTGAATTATAATGTTGACAACCATTCATTCATATGATATATTTAGTTATTGTTAACTTGTGACATAATTAAAACGACTAGAAAAGATAATGTTGTAATTCTATTCTGTTTTGATATGTAACTTATTCACACTGGATCGGCTTCGGAGCCGTTAGGATGTAAGAGAGGTAGGGCTTACGTCGTTTAGGTTTATCAAACGACTCAAGGAATTGCCCGCGGCTGTTTATTATCTGAATACGTTTAAAGATATAAATATATTACTTGTGATGTTGCAAGTTACAGACTATGCCTTGTCCGATATAAGGCATTACAGAGGGAGTACTGACAGGAACGTCAGCCCTCACCAAAAGCCCCTGAAGGTCAGCCTTTGGGGGCTTTTTCAATTTTCAGGATCGAAAGCCCGTCCCGCATCGCTTTAAAGCAATGCGGGACGGGCTTTCGATTTAACTGCTTTCTTTCAATTGACTGTTATAGAGTGCATGGTAAAAACCTTTCTGCCTCAAGAGCTCTTCATGCGTCCCTTTTTCGATGATTTCGCCTTGATCAAGTACGAGTATTTGGTCTGCCTGCCGGATTGTATTGAGACGATGTGCCACCACTACTGACGTTCGGTCTTTCATCAAGGTTTTGAGAGCATCCTGGATTTTCAGTTCAGTGATCGTATCGATACTTGAAGTCGCTTCATCAAGAATCAGGATCGACGGGTCGGATAAAATGGCACTCGCGATCGATAATAACTGTTTCTGGCCCTGACTGATCCCGCTGCCGTCCTGCCTCAGGACGGTATGATATCCATGAGGCATTTTTCCAATGAAGGAATGGGCATTTGCCAATTTGGCCGCCCCTACTACTTCTTCATCAGTTGCGTTCAACCTGCCATAGCGGATATTTTCCATGATTGTCCCCTGAAACAGGAAGCTGTCCTGAAGCACAAATCCCATCTCCCTGCGCAGGCTTTTGCGAGTAATCGTTTCAATATCCTGTCCATCGATCAGAATCCTACCTTTATTAAGCTCATAAAAGCGAGTTAATAGATTTGTGATCGTCGTCTTTCCTGCACCGGTCGGACCTACCAGTGCGACTGTATCCCCTGGATTTATGCAGAAGGAGACCTCCTTGAGGGTAGAATCATTTTTCCCGTAAGAAAAAGACACCTTCTGAAATTCAATCCTCCCGTTTACTGTATTGATTTCTTTTGCATTCCCTTCATCTTTAGCCTCTTCCTCTTCATCAATGATTTGAAATACACGTTCTGCCCCGGCAATCGCGGATAACAATGTATTATATTGATTGGCAAGCTCATTGAGGGGCCTTGTAAACTGCCTTGCATACTCGGCAAATATGACAATCACCCCAATGGTGATCATGTCATTGAGAGCAAAAATCCCGCCGATTCCCGCGATCACTGCAAAACTTAAATTGTTCAGCATGTTCATCAGTTTAGGGATGAAACCTGAATACGTATCTGCCCAGTAGGCAGCTGTACGGAGCTTTTTGTTCTTTGCTTCGAATTCTTCAATGGCAGTATTTTCACGGGAAAACGTTTTAATAATGCTGTGCCCGGAGATGGTTTCTTCGATATAACCATTCAACTCACCGATATTCTGCTGATACTGCTTGAACAGCGGACCTGTCCGTTTCGTGATCCACTTCATCCCAAATACCATGAGCGGCACGATTGTAAGGGTGATGAGAGTGAGCAGCGGGCTGAGCCAAAGCATGACCGCGACCGTCCCTGCAAGTGTCAGGATACTTGAGATGACTTGGATGAATGAACTGTTCAATGTATTACTTACATTGTCGATATCATTGGTTATCCTGCTCATTAACTCCCCATGTTTCCTTTTATCAAAAAAAGGGATTGCAAGCAGCTGCAGTCTGTGAAACAGATCTTTCCTGAGCCGGTAGACCGTATCCTGAGCGACTCCGATCATCCAATAATTCTGGCACCAGACAGACACTGAGTGAAAAAGATAGACAATGATCAAACCGGCAAGAAGTCGTATGATGCCCGCAGCTTCTTTCGTGACAATGTATTGATCAATCGCCCTTCCCACTAAAAATGGACCGAGAAGCGAGGCGGCTGAACTGATAAGGACCATCAAAATGACCAGAAGAAGAAGCCCTCTCATTTTAGAGAGGTACACCCATATCCTGCCGAGAGTTCCTTTCATATCACTCGCTTTGTCATCTTTTCCGAGTTTCTTCCTCATATGCCTAGACATGATGCACCTCACCCTCTCCAAATTGTGATTGATAAATTTGCATGTATAAAGATGATTCCTTTAGAAGCGTATCATGGGAGCCATTCCCGATGAGCACCCCGTCTTCCAATAGTAAGATGGCATCCGATTCCATCGCGGTACTGACTTTCTGCGTGATGATGATCGTTGTGCATTCATATTTCCTGATTGCCCCCAGCAGCTTGGATTCTGTTGTCAAATCAAGGGCGCTTGTGCTGTCATCAAGCAGCAGGATTTTCGGATTGCGGATAAGAGCCCTTGCAATCGACAGGCGTTGTTTTTGACCTCCCGATAGATTCACTCCCTTTTGCCCTAGTGGAGTGTCGTACCCATACTTAAGGTTTTCTATGGTTTCATGGATTTGAGCATCCTTCGCTGCCCGGATCATATCCTCTTCGGACGCTTCCTCTTCACCCCATAATAGATTATCCCTGATAGAACCCGAGAAAAGAATTGCTTCTTGAGGGACATATCCTATACTTTTCCTCAAATTATCGAGAGTGATTGACCGGAGCGGATGCCCATCGATTTTTATTCCACCTTCCGTTATATCGTAAAGTCTCGGAATCAACTGGAAGAGAGTGGATTTCCCTGAACCCGTTGCCCCCAGAACAGATACCGTCCCTCCTTCCTTTATATGAAAAGAAATATCCTTGAGAACCTTCCCCCGGGTTTGAGGATAAAGAAAGGAAACGCCGTCAAACGTGATTTCTCCGCCTGTGACTTTGTGTTTCTCGTCTGCAGCCTCACCATCTCTTAAATCAACCTCCGTATCGAGCACCCCTTCGATACGATCGACAGAGGCACGGGCCCTTGAGAAACTGGTAATAATGAAAGAGAAGATGGAAAACACGGAGGATATCCGGGTGGCATAGGTAACGATCGCCACAACTTCCCCCACTTGAGCTCCACCTGTGCTAACCTCAATGCTTCCGGACCATAAGACGATCAAGATGGCCAGATTCATCACGAGCATTAAGAGAGGCATGATAATCTCCATAAACCTCAGGGCGCTCACCGTTTTATTCTTCAAATCTTCGTTTGCTCCGTGAAACCGTTTCTCTTCATACTCCCCGCGTGTATACGCCTTGATGAGACGTATGCCTGAAAGATTTTCCTTCATCACTTCATTAACGCGGTCGAGCCGTGTCTGCACTTTCTCGAACAAACTCCACCCGCGTTTGAGGACCCATAATAAAAACACCCATAAGAAGGGAATCACGATAACTAAAATCAGGGCAAGCTTCACATCTACAATCAACGCCATTATCGTAGATCCTATCACAAGCAAAGGGGCTCTCAGCATGATTCTCAAACTCATAAAAATCGTATTCTGAAGCTGCCTCACATCATTCGTCATCCTTGTAATGAGTGATGAGGAAGGCAATTTATTGAAACTCGCATAAGAAAACGACTGTATTTTCTTATATAAGCTTTCCCGCACATCATAACCGAAACCCTGACTCGTATGTGCCGCAAAAAACGAATTCACCACACCTGAAATAAAAGAAAGAAACGACATGCCGACCATAATTCCGCCCCATAGAAGCACCACATCCAGATCTTCCTTCATAATCCCCTGATCAATGATTTTCGCCATGAACAATGGATTCAACAACTCAACTGTGAGCTCCACAAGCATCAGTGTCCAGGCAACCCCCATCGCAAGCCGATAAGGTTTCAAAAAATCGATAACCCTCAAAGAAACACACCCCTTACGCCGTCATACTCAATATTTTTATCATATGTATATGTATCATGATATCGCTTTTTTATACGGAGGGGTAGTTTGGTGACCGGTATCTTGAGATGTTGCCGTATTGAAGGAGATAAATCAGAATTTCATCTTCGATCCGGTTTGAAACCCCTCTGGAAAGGTTCCACGTGAAACGTTTAACAAAAAGGTTGTTTTGTTGGAAGGGAAATGCCTCCAAACTACCTGTTTGGAGGCATTAACCCAATCATTGAACAAGCAATGAACTTTCTTTTTTAAAATGATCCAATGAGTAAGCGTGAATTTTTCGATTGGATAAGGTGTACACGTAATCATCGATATAGAGGAGCCGCTGGATATTATTCTCCCAATTTTCATAGATGTCCTTTTGTCCATCATCCCCTTCGGACAGTTTCGCTTTTAATTCAATGCCTTTTTCCGGGGTGATTTCATAAAGAAGGGCCCCCTGATAGTCAAATACCTGTTCATATTCGCTTCCCTTTTTATCGTGATAAACAGAAATCGGGAATCCATAAAGATGACGGGACGGCTCATGAAAGAGTGCCTTATGATCTTCAAGCAAATAAGAATGCGTACCCGAACCGCCGATGATTTCGGTATCCGATTCTTTCGGATGGTTAAAATCGGTGATATCAAAAAGCGAAATTTTCATTCCATTCCTGACGATACGCGGCTCTTTATTGAACGATTTGCCGTCGTCCATGATTTTCGTATCGAAACCGAAACCGATCAAATGGTTTTCATCGATTGGATGAAGATAAGTACTGAAGCCGGGTATCTTTAATTCTCCAAGTACTTCGGGGTTTTCAGGATCTGCTGTATCTATGACAAACAGGGGATCCACTTGCTTGAAGGTGACGATATAGGCCCGGTCACCCATGAACCTGACAGAATAAATCCGTTCCCCCCTGGCAAGGTCCGCAACTTCGCCTGTTTTCTTCATATTGCTATCTAAAATGTAAAGCGCATTCAATGATGGCTTTTCATCATTCCATACCTCGCCATCTGTCGTCGCAATCCGGAAATATCCCTCATGCTCATCCATGGAAAACTGATTCAGCACCCTTCCCGGTACTTGCCCGGATGCCTTATAGGTAATCTTTGAATCATCCACCGCAAATTTATATACCTCCGTACTTGATGCACCCCAACTTTCTTTATCACCAAATTTCTCCACAGCAATATAAAGATTTTCCCGTGACATGTAAATGCTGTTTCCACTGCCCAAGTACGACTGAACATTAAGGTCAGCCTTGGGATCTTCAATATCCAAAGCAGAAATCATTGTGAAATCAGGCTGATTCGACTGAGGAAAATAGCTGATGCTGTCAGCAGGAATTGGTTTAGCCCCTTCGCCTTCCAAGCTGTCTTTCACCCTCGGCCTTAAGTCAGTCTCAGGATTTTTGTCGGCAAGCCAATAATCAGGATATAAATTGGATACAAAATAAAGGGTGCCATTTATTTTTCTGGAGGTCATATATTGTCCCTCAACCTCCACGGTTCTTATCAGGGAGGGCTTTTCTTTATTGGAGATGTCATAAATCATCACAGTAGAAGAGCCATTAATCGGGCGGGGCATCATTTTTTCATTGGTTTCCCTCCCTTCATGGGACCAGCTTTCCCCTATCACTACTATCTTGTCTTTCCCCATATATAAATGGCGCGGCTGGATGTCATGATCAAACGGGATTGAGGAAACGACTTTCATGTCTTTGGCCGGGACAGCTTTTGAAATGACCAGTTTCTGATTCATCACTTGATAGATATAGGCTCCATCTGTTTTGGCGATGTCCCCCTCATCCACACCTTGAACCTGATTGTTTGTTTCTGAGTGACCCGGACTTGAACTTTCAGCATCACCCGCAGCTTTATCTTCGGCGGAATTTGAAGATTCCTGCCGAAACAGCCCGAATTCCGACTCTTCCCTATTCATTTTTTCTCGCTTTACTATCGTTCGAAAATATTGCTCAAGTTCTTTTTGTGAAGAAAAGGAAGGAAGCTTTTCAGTGACATTGAAGGTCAAGTTCGTGTCTCCCCCGAATGCCATGCCCCATTTTGTTTTCACTTCTGAAGAGATCGTAAGGGTAAATTGCCGGGATTCTTCAGGGTAACCTTCGGGAGGCGGATGGATGGTAAGTGTTTTTTGATTTTCGCTCAGTTCGTATGAAACCCCCACTTCATTCCCCTCTGAGTCTTTCACGATAACACTCTTGTTGTTGATTGTGTCTGTTTTCACCGGTTCAGTAAATTGAAGGCTCCATTCACTATCCTGCATCACGACCAGACTGCCTTCCACACTGCCCTCTGCCATGACGACAGGCTTCTGCTGATAGAAGAAAAACAATGCGGCTGCCGCGGCCAGGACAACACCTGCAATGATCAAGAGATACGGCTTCTTCATATGATTAACCCACCTTTTATTCTATTTCTTCATTAGACGGGGATGGTGGAAGAAAGTTACAAGCGACCATCATTTCATATCGTTCATTGGATTTATCGAGAAGGTTGATATTCAATAAAAAACAGACCCTGCTTCCAAGGTCCGTCGTATCAGCTTCAACGCATGCGCCGCGCACTTGCGCTGAGTCTGGCATTTCGTATAATTTGATTGATCACTTCCGAGAAAATGAGTCCGATGGCGATCGCTCCCGATATCATGAACGATTTTGCGGCGAGGTTGATTGCAGCATTATAGTCGTTCTGCACAAAATTTCTCATCGCATCATAAGCAAGTCCGCCCGGCACGAGAGGGATGATTCCCGCTACACTGAAAATGATGACAGGCGTTTTATACATCTTGGCAAACACCTGACTGATGACCGCAACGACAAATGAAGCCAGAAGAGTCGCCAGAACGGCATCCACATCATTTAGGAACATGATCATATAAATAGTCCAGCCGAGCATCCCGACAATTCCACACTTGAATAATGACTGCTTTGGCGCATTAAAGATGATGCCAAAAGCAGCAGCCGCGATGAAGCTTGTAAGTAAATGTTCAAGGATTACCATTCCCAATTCTCCCTTCTATTTATATGGGTTTGCACTTCTCTCCTCTTTAAGGCAGATACCAATTAAATAATCATAAATACAACCGCTATACCGGTGCCGATGGCAAATGCGGTCAGGAATGCTTCTGCACCTTTAGATAGCCCTGAAACAAGATGACCAGCCATCAGATCACGTACCGCATTTGTAATGAGAAGTCCTGGCACAAGTGGCATGACCGACCCAATGATGATCTTATCCAGTTCCTGTCCGGCTCCAATATAAACGAATCCAAAGGAAAGAATCCCGATAATGAAAGATGCGAGAAACTCCGCAAAGAATTTGATGGGAACAAAGCGATGTAAATAAATGACGCTCATATATCCGGTCCCTCCCGTAATGAAGGCAGGGATGAAATCTTCCCAGGTTCCCAGAAACATGATGAGAAAACACCCGCTTGCAATGGAAGCAGCGAGTATTTGAACAAGGAAGGAGTAGGAGTGATCCTCCCCCTCCAGTATTTCCAGTTCATTGTATGCTTCCTCAATGGTTAATTGACCTGAACTGATTTTACGTGATATTCCATTGACCAATGTCACTTTTTCAAGGTCTGTCGACCGCTCATTAATACGAATCAATTTCGTCTTTGTCGGTTCATCGGTTTCAATCGAAAAGATGATCCCTGTCGGAGTCACATAGCTGTGCGATTCCTTTATCCCGAAGGAAGCTGCAATCCGCATCATCGTATCTTCCACCCGATACGTCTCCGCTCCGCTTTGAAGCATGATTTTACCGGCCAGCAGGCAAACTTCCATTATATCGTATCTTCGTATCATTTTTGCTTCCAAAAGAATCTCTCCATACACATCTCGTTTTTTTGAATAGGTATAGTTTATCGGAAAAACAGCCTTATTAGCAATGAGGAGGGTGAAATACTTTGAACCAGCGGGTGGCTGGACCGCTTTCGGGTGGAAAACAATCGATTTGGAAGGAATCGCGAACTGGATTCAACCCCGCGGCGAGTTATTAATCCGCCCCTGCAACCAGGTACAAGAAGCAGGAATTGTACCTGGTACAAGCCGGTCAGAACCTGGGTTTATCGACCGTTTTCTTGTTTATCGTCCAAAATCCTTATTTATCGACCATTCTACAATTACTGACAATCTTCAATCCCCCTCTAAACAAAAAACGAACCGGATCCCATAGGGATCGGTTCATTTTTAGCACGTTATGAAGCTTTACGTTCCTGCTCATCCACTGGAACACCCTGTCTGATCAAACGTGGAGCGGTCGCAATTAAGAAGATCAGGACAATCGAGCATAATAAAGCAGATCCGAGCATCGTCACCCCATTTGCAAAGAGTGAGAAGAGAACAGGGGACATGCCGTCAGGTGCATATTCTTTAAAGAAGATGAATCCTGCAATGAAATGCCAAAAATAGCGGGCGGCACTCCCGGCGACCGTTGCAGCGACTACCCATATATATATTTTGCGTTTACTTTCAGCACGCAAGGATTGCTGAATCCGGCGAAAGAAGAGGCCGGCAAAACCAATGAAAGTGAACGCGATAAAGTATTCGATGATCATTTGAACAGGCGTGACGATCCACGCGTTGCCAAGTGCAACCTGCAATACTCCCCAAACAAATCCCGCCAAGAGACTTGCTTTAAAACCTCTTCTGAACGCAAGGATGAAAATCGGCACCATCGAGAAAGAGATGGAAATGCTTGGTGAAAGATCGATAGAAGGCAGCAGGTCAAGAATGATTGCAAAGGCGGCCATTAGTGAAGCCTCTATCAACACGACTAAACTTAAAGATTTCATAAAAAATCTCCCCTTTATTTTCTAAACGAAACCATAAGAGGGAGACTGTAAATATAATCAGGCACTGCAGCCTATCATCGTCCACATTCCTACGCTAGTGCTAACTAACAGGTTCAAAGGGTCAGAACAGGCAGTGCCGTTCACTCTCAGCATATCGCTCCCCTTGTGGTCACGTTTATTTAATTAATTTCAATGAGTATTATACAGGAACATTTACGAGATTAAAAGAATTTGCGGACAAGTAGATGAAGACATGGGATCAGGGACTATCATTAAGTGGATCGTGCAGGATGATGACCGGCATTGATTTCGGGGCAACCATGAAGCCATAGACTCTGCCGTCTTTATCCTTGTAAGCAACGGAATAATCTCCGAATTGTGGAGAATACTCAACGTCCTCGTATTTAAGGTCGAGATGGTTGTATTTCAGGCCAACATAGAGGTTGGTGGCAATCCGTGCTGTCAGGTGCTGAACAATTGTCATTTGATTTGCTGCAATAAATAGAAGAATGACTGCAATCGTCAAGATCACTTTATTCGCTCTGGACAATCTAAGCATCTACCCTCTCCTTTCCCGGAAAAGTAAATCTGAAGATTCCGTATACTATTTATTATATACTTATTCACTGGGACATGACAAAAGAGCTACTTTTTTTCATCAGCTCTTTTGTCAGAAAAATCTATTGAACAGGCATAAATCCTACACTCCAGTAGCCATCCTCATCCTTAACCATTTGGAAGCCCATTTTCCCCTCACCGCCATTATCGAAGCTTATAAAACCGTGGATATCATCCTTTTGGATGAACTCTCCTTTTTCAATTCCTTTATATGTTTCCAAGATAGTCTCTTTTTTATCAGGAGGAAATGACTCCTGCTCCTCCTTGGTCCATCTGATGTAATTACGACGGTCTGTATACAATTCATAGACAAGATCTTTTCTATTATCTATTAAGGCCTGCACATAGATTTTAGCAATGCTGACAGGGCTCATACCCTTCAAGTGTACTTCGGTTGGATCTTCAGAGAACACTTGATATACAGCTGTTTCTTTATCCGTCAAGGAGAAATCCCGGTGTGTTGAATCCTCTGTTTTTTCTTCATTTGAAGATGGAGAGACAGGCATTAATCCATTGATCTTCCAGCCCTCCGCATAACTTAATGAAATTTCGAAAATCTCCGTATCCTTCTCTCCACTTTCAACAGGCACTTCAAAGGTGACATAGGTGTTCCCATTTGGATTGAGGATTTTTATAGCTGCCGCATCCTCCCATATATACCTTTCGGAAAAATCCTCATCCGGCTGTGCCAGCTTCCCTTCGATTTCTTCAAAAGAGTGTATATCCATTATCTCCTCGGCAACTTCTTTCGTGAATGTTTCCATCAAATATTCCATTACCTTTGCTTGAGTATCGAAGGCTGCTTCTAAATAACGATATGGTTCACCTTTGTAAATAAACGTATCGGACATTTCCGTCCCCCCGCCGTTAACCACTGCCGAATAATGGGCAAATGCCCTTCCCAGCATCTGTGCAGCCAATTCCTCATTCAGCCCTGTCCGAGGTATTGCTTTATCCTCCGGCACAGTTTCCGATGTCTCGGGCGGCTCCTGTAACCCCTGATTGCTCAATGAACGATCATCATCACTCAACAGAAATCCAATAGCAAAAGTTGAGGATTACCTTCCTCACTTCTCATTACATTCGCTACTATTTCAGGAAGCAAGGATATCCATTTCCGTTTGCGGTAGTAATCGATCGCAGTCCTTTTCGCAATGGAAATGATCCATGTTTTAATGGAAGATCTATGACTAAAAAGAGGATAACTTTTAAACACTCTGATGAATGTTTCCTGGGTCAGATCCTCTGCTTCGGTTTGACTGTTCGTGAAAAATAATACATATTGATAGACATCTTGAAAGTACTTTTCATAAAGCATTTCTAATTGATCCGGACCCTCTCTCAATGCTCTTCCCCCTTTACTGTACATATTAGTCGATTTCATAAAGGGATTGGTTTTATTTTCCTGATATTTATTTTTTCCAGCACAAAAAAGAGCTGCCTGAATGACAGCCCATCGATATCCTGTTTCAACCATTAAACAAGCGTTTAACACCATAAACCCTTGCTGTAATAAGTTTTCAGGTTTTTAATCAAACGTTTGTTTAGACTTCGTACATGGTTACCAGCCTGGACAGTCCCTTGTTTAATTCATTAATGGGAATGAATCGAGCTTTTCTCATCATTTCTTTGCCTTCTATAAAAACAATTAACACCGGCACCGTGAAGATCGAGTACTCTCCGGCGAGTTCAGGTATTTCATCTGCATCGGCATGAACGGACACAATCCCGGTGTACTCCTTCAATACCTCTTTAACCTGCGGGAGTAATGCATGACAAACCGCACAATTTGGTCTTGATATATATAAAATAACCATCTTTTCAGTTCCAATTGTATGTTTAAGGGATTCCAAAGCATGAATTTCTTTCATTTTCAATCTCCTTTCTTTCCTGCATGAACTGATTATAATTATGTATTCCCCTTTCATTATTCATGAATCCTGTTTAGCGAGCATGTTTATTATCATGATAAGTCGGGAAAAGAATGATTGTACTATAAATGATATTGGAGGAGATTCAAATGAAACCGACTGTTAAAGAATTCTATGATGATAAGGAATTAATTTCAGAAGTGGAAAAATTATCTTCTCAAGGCATAGACAAAAAGAATCTTTATGTTTTATCGCACGATGATGACCGTACAGAGCGTGTAGCAGATAATGCAAAGGCTAATGAAATCGGCGCAGCGGAAACAGGCATCGGAACGGCTGTCGGCAACATGATGCTGAGCAAAGGCGACGAATTGCGCAATCAGTTACAGGAGATGGGATTTTCTAAAGAGGAAGCCGATCAGTACGAGGAAAAACTGGATGAAGGTAAAATCTTATTATTGGTTCAGAACTAGTTTGATAGTAGATGCGAAGTTAATCATACAGAGGAAAAGGATGATTCGGCTCGGCGGGTCATCCTTTTCCTTTTTCAAAAATATAGACCACCCCATTATCGGGTCTCCCGAATGACGGGCCTGAAAACCCGCGCCTGGTCAATTCCTTCCTCATAAACATCATCACTCCGCCATGTCCGACAATCAGCACGTCCTCACCTTCTGAAATGACTCTGTCTACTATTCTGTTAATTTTCTTAAGTACCTCCCTCTTGCTTTCAGACTGTGATGGATGATTGAACCACCATGCGACCCGAATGGCAAATAAATGAATGAACAGAGGAAGTCTCATTTTTGATGGAAAGAGAGGTGCAAGCGGAATTTCCCTTAATTCTTCCAGGAAGATGATTTCACCCTCGAACACTTTTTGTGCCGTCACCTGAGCTCTCTTCATATTGCTGGAATAACAGGCTTTCCATTCAATACCGCAAAGTTCAACCTCATTTTCCTCCACATCTGAAGCTTCGTACTCTTCTACCCATTTCATTAATTCCTCTGAAGAGACAATAGAATTCGGGTATCCCCTCTTCACTTTAAAATGACGGACAAGTCCAATTTTCATCGTTTACTCCTTTTCATTTTGTTAATAGATTAATTATGTATGTTCTATAGATTGATAGGTTTTTCCTTTATTCTTGGGAACTGGACTGTGGTTGGTTTCATAGGAGGTTGGTTAGAACCTTTCTTTCAGTTTGAGTACTAATAAAGAGGCATGCCGTTCAAACAGTGCATGCCTCTTGAAATTCAACCATTATCCTAAAGAAACATCCAAAATCATCATCACCACAAAACCAGCCATCAGACCCAGGGTTGCAAGATCAGTACTTCCAGATGATTGTGATTCCGGTATGAGTTCTTCGACAACGACAAAGATCATCGCTCCTGCAGCGAATGCAAGCGCATATGGCAGGAGCGGCTGAACCAGGATGACGGCTGCTGCCCCGATGACGGCTGCAATCGGCTCCACGATCGCAGAAAGCTGACCATAATTGAATGCCCTCGCCTTAGACATCCCTTCTCCCCGGAGTGGGACGGACAATGCGGCTCCTTCAGGCATATTCTGAATGCCGATGCCGATCGCAAGACCCAATGCTCCGACGACCGTTGCATCTCCAATGCCCAACGCTGCAGCTCCGAAGGCTACGCCAATCGCAAGTCCCTCGGGAATGTTATGAAGGGTGATGGCCAAAAAGAGCAAAGTGGATTTTTTAAACTTCGTCGGAGGACCTTCCGCTTTATCCTGGGCATTGCCCAGATGAAGATGGGGGACCACAAAATCCAAGAGCCTGATAAACAAGCCTCCAAGTAAAAATCCGATCGCGGGGGCAAGCCATGGAATCTGGCCGTTCTGTTCACTGAATTCGATCGACGGCGCGAGCAGTGACCAGAAGGACGCTGCAATCATGACCCCTGCAGCGAATCCGAGCATCATATTCATCGTATGCTTCTCAATTTTTGTGAAAAAGAAAACCGTTGCGGCGCCCAGGGCAGTCAACCCCCATGTCAATGTCCCGCCTAACAGCGCTTGAACAGTCGGATTCAACGCTGTAAACCAATCCATCATACATCCACTCCTCCCAGCATTTTTCTGATACGTCTATTTTGCACCCGGGAAACTTTCTTTGTCAAAGTAAATGTTTAAGCGCAAACCCAAATGCCTGTTTTCTATATATATGACATCCGCCCAATATTGTGCCTGTTTCATTCTTCAAGCCATGCTCAAACCTTCCCTCAAAGTAAAAGAGCCAAGCACCAAAACCTGTATGCTCAGCTCTTTTACTCATTTCCTTCCTTCATTATCCGGTTATGTTAAGATGCTCAAACCTTGGCTCAAGGGTTAGTGTAAATCAACAGCGGAGCTAAAAGGAATTAATCTTTAAACGATAATTTCCAAATGTTGAAATTCGTAATCAAGAGAAGGACTAGATAAACATATATTCCATAGTCGATCTTCAATGACAAAATATGCAGACCGACGAATGCTCCGATGATGATATAAAAGGGAAGCACTTTCCACACATCACTTTGCTTCACTCCATCAAAGCTCTCAGAAAAAGGAAGTCCGTCACTCAATAATTTATAGCAAATGACCGTGTAAATAAAGGCACTGATCAGTACGATGATAAGCCCGGGGAGTATGTTCATGCCAAAAAGGAATAGAAAGCATACTGCCATCACCAAATATAAAGGGATGAAAAGTTTTGCAAGGAACGCTTTCAGAGTGCCTTTATGAATCGGGGCATGCCTCTCGACAGGTACCACCCTATAAATCCACGCCCCTTTATATTTCCCCGAATACCCCAGCTGCATCACGACCGTCGGGATGACGATCAACCCTGCATAAATGGATAGGTACACCATGCTTGAAGAGAGATCTTCAAACGAAGACATCATCAAGTGATTGAAGACAAAAATAAATGGAAGGATGATCGCAAATCCAAGACCAGGATAGACTTTCAATTTGAACTCCCGCTCATTTTTCATCATATAATGAGCGAATTGGTAAAATGCACGTTCTTCCTTGCTGTAGCACATGAGTCTCATGAGGCTCTTCCCAATCACATTGGACTTCTTGCCTTTCTTCCCCCCATGCGAATTGAGTTTTTGCAGATTCCTCTCGAAGGAAGGAAGTATTTTGATGTAGATACCAAGTGCTGCAAAAGGAAAAAAAATCGCCATCGCGGAAAACAAAATGATCAACGGATTGCCCCCGCCGTTCAGACCCCATTCAAACAGTGAACCAAACCACATTGGAGGAAAAAATATCTGCCACCATTGTGCGGTGAAGGTCACCTGCAGATCGACAAATTCAAATGACCTGGCGACTACCTGATAACCGACAGCAAGCCCAATCGAAAGGCCGATTTGCACATAGTTGATGATATCCTTTAATCTTTCCCCGTCAAAATATTTTAAGATAAGGTAATAGAGTAAAGCAGTGAATACAACAATCAGGATATCGGTTAGGAGGATTCCCGCTAGAAACAGCAGGAAGAACCAAAATCCCTGATTGATCAACGCTGCGATCAGGGGAATGACTGTCATGGCCCCGGTTAAGAAAAACAGGTATACACATACATGGATGGTCTTCGCCAGACTGATCGTCTTTTTCTCTACCGGCTTAGTAAATAAGATGGTATTGTCCCTGATGTCCAATATGACAACCGAGAAATCCGAGATCATCGATGTCATGATGATAAACATGATGACAGCAAATGCAATGCTCATTTGAAAAATATAATGATCACCCATTAATACGAAAGGAATGATGAACAATCCAAAAAGAGCATAGATCCACAATGATTTGATGAAACGGTTCTCATTCTTTGATTCCTTCCCCTTTTTCCCCTGCTGCTGAAATACAGTCGGGACCCTTCGCTGATCCATGGTGAATTTCACCTGCAGGATTCTTCGGAGTACGGGATAGTCAAAGCCCATTTTTTCAAAGATCACCCGAAACCAATCCAGAAACAGTAGTGTACGAAATTCCTTCATTCCCTACACCCCTTGAACAACAGACACTATCTGCTGCGCCGTTTCCTTGTGTTCATTAAATCCGGTTAATTGGTTAAATATCTCTTCGAGAGTCCCTTCAGTGTTCGTATTCTTCAATTCTGCAAAACTGCCGTCTGCCACAATCATTCCATTATGTAAAAGAATGATCCTGTTACTTATTTTTTCTACAACATCCATGATGTGAGAGGAATAAAAAATAGTTTTTCCCTGAGCCGCCAATTGCGCGAGGAGTTCTTTAAATATCATCACTGAATTTGCGTCCAGCCCGTTAATCGGTTCATCGAAAAAAAGGATGTCCGGATTGTGAAGCAGGCTTGATATAATTAATATCTTCTGCTTCATCCCTTTGGAGTACGAGGCGATTCGAGATTGATAGACTTCGGTGAGACCAAATAATGCTGTTAATTTCTCTGCCTTCTCCCCCGCGGCTTCTGCCTCGAGTCCATACAACTCACCGATGAACGTCAAATATTCTTCAGCAGTCAGGTTGTCATACAAATCAGCCATTTCAGGTACATATCCGATTCTCTTTTTATACGCTGCAGACTGACCGGAAATATCTTCTCCAAAAAGACGCACCTCGCCGGAATATCCCTCCTCCAGTCCAAGGATGATCTTCACCGTCGTGCTCTTCCCTGCACCGTTCGGTCCTATATATCCAATGATTTGCCCCTTATATATTTCTAAATCGACACCTTTCAATACTTCTTTGATCCCAAAACTCTTCTTAAGTCCACGGATTGATAAAATCGGCTCGTTTCCCTCTTTCATGATGTCCCCTCTTTTCTATGTATTTATTCATTATGCTAACATAAATTCCCTTATTTGGAATATTCATTTCCTTCCGTAATTTGACGGGGGATCATGCAGTACAGGTTGTGGATTTTTCATTTTAGTTTGTAATAAACACCTCTCACTATTCGCAAGTTTTAAATGATCATTCTTAGATTTTGGATGGTTCCAGCTGTTGATTGGAGTGGAATCCGAAGAATCCTTCTGGAAAAGCGAAGCTGGTGAGACCCCGCAGGAAGGGCATGTGCAGCCCGCGGAAAGCGAAGTCTTTCACGGAAATCAACAGCTGCATTTCAACCCCCAGAAGATTATTTCAAAAAACACTTCTAAAATGGAAGAACATGTTATATACTTTAACTGTATTAACACATATAGTACACTGTATACAGTTGGGAGGGTGGATATGTTTGAACTTGATTTAAGAAGTCGGAAGCCCATTTATGAACAGTTGGTGGAGAAACTGAAAGAACTGATGATCAATGAGGTGCTGAAACCGGATGAGCAGTTGCCTTCGGTTCGCACATTAGCTCAGCAGTTGACGATAAATCCAAACACGATCCAGAAAGCATATAGGGAACTTGAATCTCAAGGTTATATATATTCAGTGAAAGGGAGAGGTAGCTTTGTCAATCCTTCAAGTCACATTCAAAATGCGGAGAAAATCATGAAAGTGAGAGAAGAACTCACAAGACTTTTATCAGAAGCCCTTTACTTAGGGATTACCGTTGAAGATTTAAAAGAAATGATCGCCGATATCGAGGCATCAGTGGGGGGGAATCAAGCTGATGATTGAGATTAATGGGGTCAGTAAAGCATTTGACAAAACAGAAATCATTCATAACATTTCATTTTCCATAGAAAAAGGATCCATCTATGGACTACTCGGTTCGAATGGTGCAGGAAAGACTACATTGTTGCGTACAATCGCCGGGATTTTAAAGGCAGACCAAGGAGAGATTACTCTTGAAGGTCAGCCTGTCTTCGAGACAGACAGCAGTAAAGAGAAAATCGTTTTCCTTCCAGATCAGCCATTCTTCTTCACTCATTATACGCTGAAGCAGATGGCACAATTTTATCAAAACACATACAGCCGGTGGGACAGGGAGTACTACCAACAACTTACGGCACTGTTTGAAATCAATCCGGATAAAAAGCTTCATAAGTACTCAAAAGGGGTACAGCGCCAAGCTTCCTTTATTCTAGCATTGTCTGCTAAGCCCGATGTACTTGTACTGGATGAACCGATTGACGGACTTGATCCCGTTGTACGGAAAAAATTAAAAAACATACTGATTACAGAAGTAGCCGAAAGGGAGATGACGATTCTGATTTCCTCCCACAAC
Source organism: Bacillus haikouensis (assembly GCF_013179555.1). Taxonomy (GTDB): domain Bacteria; phylum Bacillota; class Bacilli; order Bacillales; family Bacillaceae_B; genus Rossellomorea; species Rossellomorea haikouensis_A. The sequence goes on along the minus strand of NZ_JABMCR010000045.1, from coordinate 421 downwards.
CTGAGAGAGGTTGAGGATATCTGTGATCATATTGCGATCCTTCATCAAGGCAAGTTCCTATTGGAAAAGGAGCTTGATGATCTGAAATCAGGTATTCATAAGATCCAGCTCGCTTTTAAGGATGCAGTGCCGGCAGAACTGTTCAACAAACTCGATGTCCTGCACAAAGAAGAACGCGGCAGTGTATTACTATGCATCGTCCGAGGAGACGATGAGGAAATCAACCGGCAGATCCTTACTTATCATCCAGTCATCTTTGATTTGCTTCCACTTACACTAGAAGAAATTTTTATATATGAAATGGGGGATGTTGGGTATGCCATCCAAAACATCTTGGATCAATAAAGAACTTATAACACAAAGTGTACGGAGTGTCGGCTGGCTTGGAATCGTGTACTTCATTGGTCTCCTGTTTGCACTT
>NZ_JABMCR010000449.1 GCF_013179555.1 Bacillus haikouensis | reverse complement strand
AGCCATCATCGTTTTCGCACCAATCTTAACTCCGATCGTCATGCAAGTCGGAATAGATCCAATCCACTTCGGTGTACTTATGGTATTGACTTTGACAATTGGAGGGGCCACTCCCCCAGTTGGAATCCTATTGTACATAGTGGCCGATATCGCAAAACTTTCATTTGGAAAACTAGTAAAAGAAATGCTTCCGCTATATGTTCCCTTGGTTGTAGCAGTGCTATTAACTGCCTATATCCCATATTTAAGTCTCGTCATAGTAGAAATATTCTTTTAGCCAATAACAATCAGGATTTAGTAGTTACGAAGTATATCTCTACCCATTAAACCAAGTAATCAGATAAAAATACTCAAAAAGGAGATTCTTACTTTGCAGAAATTCGCTTTGCATCATATGACATGGAAAGAAATCAATAACGCATTTAAAAATGATCCGGTGATAATCATTCCTCTGGGCTCAATGGAGGAACATGGACCTCACTCTTTAACCGGAGATTTCATGGCTTCTACTGAAATCGCCAAAAGAACAGCCGAAAGAACAGGCGCTCTTTATGCGCCGACTATCCCCTTTGGAAATTCAGAATACTTCAGGGGTTATCCAGGCACAATCTCTTTATCTCAACCGACGGTGATCAGTCTCCTCGAAGATATTTGTACAAGTTTAATAGAACACGGCATTACGAAAATCCTCTTCTTCAATGGGCATGCGGGTAATGGTCCGGCAGTCGATCAAGTCGCTAGAAAGATAAGGCGGGAGAAAAAAGTGATGATCGCATCAATGGATTTATGGCAAATGTTAAGCATCGATCAGAAAAACGAAATCTACCAAGAGGAAATAGACCCTTCAGGCCATGGAGGGGAACCATTAACATCCGTCATGTCTTATTTATTCCCACACGATATGAGAATGGATTTACTTCCAAAATCGTGGGAACTTAAGGAATCGTATGGTGAATTCATCATTGATAGCCTTGTAAAGATGAAGCTGAACAACTCTAAAGCAAATTTATTCGTGAATATGGAAGATATATCGAAAGAAGGAATTCTCGGCAATCCAGTCAATGCCTCAGCAGAAAGAGGAGAAAAGATTGTTTCATGCCTGATTGAGTACGGTGTCACTTTAGTGAAGAAAGCTGAAGCAACGAATATGTCGGTAAAATAACACTTTGTCACTAGCACAATACACTTCATTTAAAAAATCATCGGGGGGTAAAATGAAATGAAAAAAAGGTTTAAATCTTTGTTAATAGGATCAGTCGCAGCATTAACGATGTTGTCCGCATGTTCCGGGTCAAAAAACACCGCGGGCAGTGATTCCGGTTCTGAAGGAAAAGAACACTCCATTTCATATAGTACATGGGCAAACCCTGGGGAACCTGCGTATTCAGGAATGGAGAAGTTCAAGGAAATCATTGAAGAAAAAACAGACGGCAGCATCACCGTCGAGTTGTTTCCTGGAAACCAGCTTGGTGCCACTGCTGAACAAATGGAACAGGTGAAATTGGGAACCATTGAAATGATGTCAAGCGGAGACCCTGGAATGCTGGAAATTGAATACTTATCTCTTCCCTACCTCATGAAATCAAATGCCCATTGGATGCATGTCCTGGAATCTGAAATTGGACAGGAATGGAACGAGAAACTTGTGAGCGATATGAATGTTCGTAATATTGGTATCCTGCCACGCGGACCAAGGGTTATTTCGGCTAACAAAGAAATCAAAACCCCGGAAGATATGGAAGGGCTGAAATTACGTTCTCCAGCAAGGGACTATTATGTCCAAACCTTTGAAGCTCTTGGAGCCAACCCTACCCCTATGGATTTCGGTGAAGTCTACAGCGGGCTGCAGACAGGAATTGTAGATGGACAGGAAAATCCATTAGAAACGTTTTACGCTGCCGGCTTCCAGGAAGTCCAGGATTATATCATTAACTCAAACCACATGTTCAAACCAGCATTTGTAACAATTAATGAAGCGTTTTTCCAAGGACTTTCTGAAGAATACCAGGACATTTTGTTAGAAGCTGCAAAGGAATCACAAGCTTACGCTGAGGAAGAACTGGCTAAGAGCGAAAAGACAATGGCAGAAGAATTGGAAGGTGCCGGGGTAACATTTATCGACCCGGATGTCGAGAAATTCAGGGAAGCAACTCAGTCTGTACGGGATTCCCTCGGTAAAGAAATGTGGGGGGAAGAAGCCTATCAACAAATCGTTGAAATGGGACAAGCTGACCTCGAGTAGTTAAAACAGATTAAGGCTATTTCGAAAAATAGCCTTAATCTTTTTTTATACCGTATCCA
>NZ_JABMCR010000448.1 GCF_013179555.1 Bacillus haikouensis | reverse complement strand
ACGCTTCAGGGGAGACGGGTTGTGCCTTTCAACACCTTCGGGAAGTACTGCATACAATAAGGCGCTTGGAGGGGCCATCATACATCCATCATTGCCGGCTATTCAATTTGCGGAAATGGCGTCTATCAACAATCGGGTTTTCCGTACAATCGGATCTCCGCTTATTTTACCTGCACATCATACGTGTATGTTAAAGCCGGTGAATGGCCCTGATTTCCTGATTACAATTGATCACCTTTCCCTGCTGCATAAAGATGTGAAATCCATTCAGTACCGTGTTGCAGATGAGAAAATCCGATTTGCCCGCTTCCGGCCGTTCCCTTTCTGGAAGAGAGTTCATGACTCTTTTGTGGCAGATGAATAAAGCCCATTCCCTTCAATGGACGATTCCTTCAAACTATGAAGGAAGACTGCTGAGGGAGTTTCTTGTTGATCAGAAGGTTTCTAAAAGGACGCTGACTTCGGTCAAGTTCGAAGGTGGAAAGATATGCGTTAATAAATCAGAGGTGAATGTCCGTCATCTCCTGAAAAAAGACGATATTGTCGAATTGGTTTTTCCTCCAGAAACGGGAAGTGATAAATTAATTCCAGAAAATATGCCTTTGAATATCGTGTATGAAGACGGTGATGTCCTGGTAGTCGATAAACCTCCGGGTTTGAATACCATCCCGTCAAAAGAGCACATGACGGGAAGTCTGGCAAATGGGATCGCAGGTTATTATAAAAGAATCAGCCTGGCATCTGCGGTCCACATCGTAACCAGGCTCGACAGGGATACCTCGGGACTCGTACTGATAGCAAAGCACCGGCATATACATCATCTGTTCAGCCTTCAACAGAAGGGTAGGGAAGTTTCAAGGACATATGAAGCTTTGGCCGAAGGGGAGATGAAGAGTACACAAGGTGTGATCGAAAAGCCGATCGGGCGAAAGGAAACAAGCATTATTGAGAGAGAAATCCGTCAAGACGGACAATATGCCTGCACCGCTTATCTGGTATTGGGCCAATTCTCTCAAGCTGTTCATCTCTCCCTGCACCCAGAGACAGGAAGGACCCACCAAATACGGGTACATATGTCTTCGATCGGACATCCTTTACTTGGCGATGACTTGTACGGAGGTCACATGGGATTAATAAAGCGGCAGGCTCTTCATTGCAGAACATTATCCTTTTTTCATCCCATGACAAAGGAATGGATGGAATTTAATTGTCCTTTAGCCAGTGATATGAAAGATGTGTTGAATGATTTATAAAGAACAAAAGAGATTCTTCGTGCTGAAACTGATCTGCACGAAGAATCTCTTTATTGAATCGAGTTGTTATTGGGGAAATGTCCTGAACTGTTCTTCTGAGAATGCCAATGTTGAAGGAACGCTTATTAGTTCAATTTCAGGGTAGCGAAAAGCGGTCAAGCTCCCACCGAAAACTGCACCAGTATCAATATTTACCGTTTTATTCATCATTCTCGGTTTCATTACGGGAGTATGTCCGTAAATAATCCAAGGTTTTCCTTTATATTCCTTCGCCCAATCTTTCCTGACTGGTGTGCCGTCTTCATTCATTTCACCTGTAATATCACCATACAGCACAAATGTTTTTACACGCTTATTGTACTTACCGATAAATTCTTCCTTGATTCCCGCATGTGCAATGATCAAATTCCCATCATCCAGGACATGATAAAGCGGAGAATTCTCGTATAAATCAATAAATAAGGTCTTATAAACATGTCTTTCTTTCTCTGTTAATGCACTTAATTCCGCCGTTGTGGTTTCCAGTCCATGAAGGATCTTCACGTTGTTCCCTAAGAAATAACGATAGAGTTTGTTACAATGGTTTCCAGGTGTATAGTAAGCATCTTTTTCTTTATGAAGAGATGCGATAACGGATACTGTCTTTAAGGAGAGAGGTCCGCGGTCAGTCAAATCTCCGACAAATCCAAGTTTTCTGCCGTCAGGATGCCTGGGGAGACCCGATCTCCACTTATAGCCGAGTTTAATGGTCAGATTTCTGAATTCGTCAAAACAACCGTGAATATCCCCGATTACATCAATTTTCAATTTACACCCTCATTTCATTTTTTGGAGAAACTTTTTTCTTTTCATTTCAATGTTTTTGTGACATATTAATATTTCAGTGTTTCAATATTGAAGTTTGTTTATTCAACATTCCAGCGAAGAAACTGTCAATAGCACAATATAAAAGTTGCGCCTTAGTTAACGGGCGACATTTCCGTAAAGATTTGCTAGTATTATTACGACTATTGACGATAAATGAAGGAGGTGTGGATTAATGAACGAACCGATCAA
>NZ_JABMCR010000447.1 GCF_013179555.1 Bacillus haikouensis | reverse complement strand
CTGTTCATTACGGTGGACAAACATATATAGTAAAAAACATTTTTCTTATACATTAAAGGAGGAACTTTAGAATGAGTCTTATCGCAGCAGCAATCGCAGTTGGTTTAGCAGCACTTGGAGCAGGTATTGGTAACGGTCTGATCGTTGGCCGTACAGTAGAAGGAATTGCACGTCAACCGGAATTAAGAGGTACTCTTCAAACAACAATGTTCATCGGTATCGCACTAGTTGAGGCACTTCCAATCATCGGTGTAGTTATTGCCTTCATCGCTCTTGGAAGCTAATAGAACTGACACAATTAATTAATGGCGAAGTTCGTCTTGACGATTATCTTCGCCATTCCTGTGTACTGAAAGAATTCTTGCAAGTATAGATTGTTCAATTTATAAAAATAAGATCCAATCGATTCTTGAAGGGAGTGAATCGAGTATGTTAACAAACGCATTCGTTTTAGGTGCAGGTGGCGGTTTCAATAGCGGGGATATCCTTTTCCAGCTTGTCATGTTCCTGGTCCTTATGGCACTTCTTAAGAAATTTGCCTGGGGTCCATTAATGGGAATCATGCAGCAGCGTGAAGACCATATCGCCGGAGAGATTTCTGCGGCTGAACAAAGCCGTGTGGAAGCAAACAAGGTTCTGGAAGAGCAGCGTCAGCTTCTTAAAGAAGCCCGCACAGAAGCTCAGGCTATGATCGAGAACTCTAAGAAACAAGGCGTGGAGCAGCGTGAAGAAATCATCACGGTTGCACGTCAGGAAGCAGAACGTCTGAAAGAATCTGCGAAACGCGAAATTGAAACGCAAAAGGAACAAGCGGTTGCAGCACTGCAGAAACAGGTTGCATCACTATCCGTACTTATTGCTTCTAAGGTCATCGAGAAAGAACTTTCTGCTGAAGATCAACAGAAGTTAATTAACGATTATATTCAAGAGGTAGGGGAAGAGCGATGAGCTACTCTACAGTTGCAAAACGCTATGCGTTAGCTCTTTTCGAAATTGCCAAAGAACATAATCAGCTTGAAGCAATCGAAGAAGAGCTGCGTGCAGTAAGAGCGGTTTTCTTGGAGAACAGAGAATTAAGTGCTCTTTTCGAAAATCCGAAGCTTACGCTGGCGAAAAAGAAGTCAATCATCCAGGAAGCATTTCAAACAGCTTCACCGTTTGTCCTTAACACGCTCATGATCATGACGGACCGTCACCGTACGTCCGAGATCACTGGCCTGGTTGAGGGATATATCGAATTAACCAATGAAGCACGCGGAATTGCAGATGCGACTGTGTATTCTGTACGTCCGCTGACAGAAGATGAAAAGACAGCACTATCATCTTCTTTTGCTAAGAAAGTCGGAAAACAATCATTAAGAATTACCAATGTGACAGACGAACATTTACTCGGCGGCATCAAGGTTCAAATCGGAACCCGCATCTATGATGGCAGCCTGCAAGGTAAATTGACTCGTCTTGAGCGTGAACTAATTCGTTAACTTTCGTATAAATGAGGGGTGAAATTCATGAGCATCAAGGCGGAAGAAATCAGCGCGCTGATAAAAAAGCAAATTGAAAACTATCAGTCTGAGATGAAAGTAAGCGATGTAGGTACAGTTATCCAAATCGGTGACGGTATCGCTCGTGCTCATGGCCTCGACAATGTCATGGCTGGAGAGCTTGTTGAATTTTCTAACGGTGTCATGGGTATGGCACAAAACTTAGAAGAAAACAACGTTGGTATCATCATTCTCGGACCATTTACTGACATTCGTGAAGGCGATGAGGTTCGTCGTACTGGACGTATCATGGAAGTTCCAGTAGGAGAAGAACTGGTAGGACGTGTAGTAAACTCACTTGGACAGCCTGTAGACGGCCTGGGTCCGATTGCCACTACAAAAACGCGTCCAATTGAAAGCGGAGCACCTGGTGTTATGGATCGTAAATCCGTACACGAGCCGCTTCAAACAGGTATCAAAGCGATCGACGCTCTAGTTCCGATCGGCCGCGGTCAACGTGAATTAATCATCGGGGACCGTCAAACAGGTAAAACATCTGTTGCAATTGACTCGATCCTGAACCAAAAAGACCAGGATATGATCTGTATCTATGTTGCAATCGGTCAGAAAGAATCGACTGTACGTAACGCAGTGGAAACATTACGTAAGCATGGTGCCCTTGATTACACAATCGTTGTAACAGCATCAGCTGCTTCACCGGCTCCAATGCTATTCTTAGCACCTTATGCCGGTATCACGATGGGTGAAGAATTCATGCATAACGGCAAGCACGTTCTTGTTGTATATGATGATCTTTCCAAGCAGGCTTC
>NZ_JABMCR010000446.1 GCF_013179555.1 Bacillus haikouensis | reverse complement strand
CCCTATTTTCATACCTGGAGAAATCATCACAAAGGAAAATATCAACTATATCAAGACGAACATCGAAGCCGGCCTGCCTGTTCAAGGACCTGAAGATTATGACCTTCGACATTTACGTGTGATAAAGGAACATCGTGCTATAAGATAAATACTCCCAGAAGACTCCATCTCCATAAGGGGTCTTCTAATTTGATTGTCCAAAAAAATAAAAAGGTGAAGAAGTCTGGGCTCCTCCACCTTTCCCTATATGATTACCCCTTTAAGTAAGAACCTCTCCGTAATTCCCCGTAAAAATTAATCGTCTATTTCTACATCATCATTACATTCACAGCAATTAGAGAATAAAACAGAAACCTTCTCATCTTCGTAATGTTCAATTGTATTCAGGCATGATTGACAAACAATTGTTCCCATCTTTTTTTCCTCTCCTTTAATGATGTTTTGTAAGCGCTTTATCTTAACTGATTCTATAATAATATAACACATTTAAAAAATCAACCTTAAATTGTATAACATATTTAAAATATTTTTCTTTAAAGTAGTCATATTATTGAATGATATGCGATTAATGGCTATTAAAGACCTTTTTGTGATTCTTAACACCGCAGTTGATTTCCGTGCGCTTTCCGCGGGCGAGCGTGGAGCCTTCTCGGTCAGCTATTAAGGGCAGGAACTGGGCTTAGAGGCACATGTCATAAGCTACACGCCTCTGAGCAAAGCCCTTCAGCTTTTCTGTTAGGAGTCTACGTCCTGCACTCCAATCAACTGCTGGAACAGACTAAATACACCAACATGTTTTAACATAGTCATTTTACTAAAAGCAACATTGTTTATATCAGGTAAATCAAGACCAATTTGATTTGATTAAGAGAAAATTTTTATATTAAAAGAGCAAATAAAAAACCTGAACGAGATACATTCAGGTTTTTAGTGATTATGGGGTTTGGATTTTGTTTGGATCGAGAGTTTCGTAGCCTTTTTTCCTGAGACCTTTAACGATGTCAGTCAACCCTTCACTGGTCCATGCACGATCATGCATCAGGAGGTTTGCACCATCATTAAGGTACGGGCTGTTAACCATTATATCTGTAATGGCTTCTTTTGTTTGGTACTGCTTCTCCCAATCATATCCATATGTCCAATTCATGAGAGCCATCTTTTCTTCTGCAGCTATTTGTTTACTGTAGTCCGTATTCAACCCGAATGGGGCCCTGAAAAACTTGGGGCGTTCTCCCGTAATCGACTCGACTAGATCATTAAGTGAACGTATTTCTTCCTGTTGTTGTTCCGGAGTCAGATCCGGTAAAGAACTATGACCATACGTATGATTTCCTATAACAAACCCCATTTCATGAATCTTTTTTAAGACTTCCTTTTCCTCAGGGGTGTCAAGGAAATGACCATTAACGAAAAATATTGCAGGAGCCTCCAATGCTTTCAAATCTTCAGCCATTTTTAAGGCATGTTCATCAGGTGCATCATCAATCGTCAACAATACCACTTTCGTATTTTGATCAGCGATTGGCTGGACGCTCCAATTCGCTTCGTTTATTTTGTATTGTGGCTCCTGAACAACTTTTTCTGGTTGTTCTGTTGCTGCTGTTTCTTCTTTCACTTCTTGTTCAGCCTCTGTTACATCTGAGTTTTCCTTTTGTTCTTTCGTTTCCTCTGCCGGTTCCGTGTCTTTAGAAACATTGGCCGCCCCGTCTGTACAAGCCGTTAACATTAACAAAGTCATACCTGATGCGATAATCTTTTTCATCCTTCTCACCTTTCAACAATCACTTTGAATATTTTAACATAATCTTCGTGAATCTGGATTGATTTTAAAATATTTCCATTACATGTTCAAATAAAATTTTAAAAGCAAAAAAACAGGATAAACTGAATGAGGTTATAAACAGAGTCAATTTCCTCGATTGAACGATTTTTTTAGCTGCTGTAAATGCAATGTAAAAAAACAATACGAACATGATCCATTTATATTCCACATGATCCTTTACCGAGACCCATTCTGCAATATAAAAAACGCTCCATAGAATCATCTGAACAAGAAAAGCAACATAAAACTTCATGTTAAGCACCCTTTGTTCTAAAGTATTTCTATTAATGAATTGAATAACATAGTATATTCTTTGAATGTTACTTTCATTATTGATGTCTTTTCATTTCTGTAACATTTCAATGACTTATCACTTTTTCATTTTTTCATATGATAAAATGTGACCAATAGATAGGTCTTTATACGCATTAATCACTTAAGTTCATGGGCATCGCTAAGAAAAGAGGATGATGTATGAAACATTTACTTACCTTGATTATGTTAGCATCAACAGCGTTAAT
>NZ_JABMCR010000445.1 GCF_013179555.1 Bacillus haikouensis | reverse complement strand
GCTATGCATATGGAAATCAGCCGCCGATTGCAGGTTGGAACCTGGCGCGTTTTGCGGAAACACTGCTGCCGCTGCTGCATAAAGACGAGGAGACATCCCTGAAGCTCGCTCAGGAAGCGATTTCCGAATTCCCTAAAGTGTACCACACTGCCTGGCTTAAAGGCATGAGGGCAAAGCTTGGACTCATCAGTGAAGAAGAGCAGGATAAAGCTCTAATTGAAGATCTCCTGGAAATGATGCGTAAGCATAAAGCTGACTATACGAATACGTTTCGTGCACTGACTTTTGACAGGCAGGGAAAGGCAGGTCTGTTTGGTTCGGAGGAATTCATTCAATGGAAAGAGCGCTGGAAGGAAAGGCTTGGCAGCCAGCAGGCATCCAATGATGACACCCATGAATTAATGAAAAACAGCAACCCAGCGGTCATTCCGCGGAACCACAGAGTGGAAGAATCACTTGAGGCCGCTGCTAATGGCGACTTCAGTGTGATGGAGCGGCTGCTCAATGTCCTGTCAGCCCCATATGAACATTCTAAAGAGCAAGAGGCATACGCCGATGGCCCCGCACCCTGTGATCGGCCGTATCGTACATTTTGCGGAACTTGATATCTAAAGTCACTGCATGAATAGTAAAAAAGACGGGGAAAGCACATCACAGCTACTTCACCTTGAAAAAATCTATGATTTCCATTTAAATACGAACGTTAAAGTAATAATTTATATTTAAATTCGTATTTAAGGTTGTTTCTCTTTTCGGGCTCTGATACACTGAGAATGTAATTAATTTCATAGAATTCTCGTATAAACTCAGTAATATGGACTGAGAGTCTCTACCTGGTTCCCATTGTAAGAACCGGACTACGGGTTGAAGTATTGTTCGGGTTTTAATCGTGCATGTTGGGTATGATGCATGGTTTCACCTCACATATACTTTAACTTTCGCAGGTCTGGAGGTAGAGGGCACTCTGAACTTCCAGGCCATTTTCTGTGTTCCTTACGGGTATTACAATCAGCCAGGGGGAAAACAACATGTTGAAAAAATTCGCTTTACCAGTCATCATCACTGCGTTATTATGTTCAATTTTAGCTGGATGCAGCTCTGCTGAAAAAAGTAGTACTGCCAAAGCAAAAGATGAAAGACCCATAATGATCCAAGGTCCTATGCCGATTGAAGCTGAAAAGCTCGCGGATCGACTCGAGGACGTGAAAAAAGAAAAATCAGGTTCATTCGTTTTTTATATAGGAAAACTTGATGGTTACCCTGTGATTGTTGCGAAGACAGGCAAGGGAATGGAAAACACTGCAGCAGCAACAGCAGTGGCAATCGAAAAATATAACCCGGCAGCCATCATCAATCAAGGGACATCAGGCGGCCACGACACTGATTTAAACGTATTTGATATTGTGTTAGGAAAAAGAACGGTAAATCTTGGTTCTCTAAAAACAGGAAATCTTTCAGAAGGCGGCGGAATTGAACCGAAGAAGTGGATCCCGATGGATCTGTTGGCTTCTGAAGGAAGTGCAGGAGAAGATCCGGATGCTGAGAAGATCCGTTACTTCGAAGGAGACAAACAATTGCTGGAAGCCGCGAATGCCGTCAAAGATGAATATAAAACAGGCAAGGTTGTCGAAGGCACAATCGGTTCGGCAGACGTATGGAATAACGAGGTCGACCGGATCAACTGGTTCCATGACAAGTTCGGAACGTCCGTCGAGGAAATGGAAGGGGCAGCTGGAGCGCAGATCGCCAAGGCATATGACATCCCCTACCTCGGGATCAGAATCCTCTCCAATAACAAAGTGAACGGCGGCCAGTACAATCCGGATACCGCTGAAGCCAATCAGGAATTCGTCTACAAAGTGGTAAATCAATACATCAAGGAAAAATAAGAACTATGTCAGAGGCAGTCCCGCGATGCGATAAAGCTTTACCGCACTGCAGGGGCTGTCCCTGTTTTTTCATAGGTTTCTATGGTATGATAATGAACTTAACTGACATGAGCAGGAGGGAGGAGGGGACGTATGAGCAAACCGAAGAAAAAGAGCGGAACGGGTCAAGGTACTGGCAAGAAGGGCTGGAATCGCTGGCAGGCGGGAGCCAATAAAGCAAAGAGTAATAAACCATATAAAAGTAAAGGTGTTAAGCACGGAAATAAAACCGATGCAGACAAATAAGTCGTGCTCGATTGGCCAATACCGGGAACCGATAGTGTAAAAAAGATTTGCTATTGGCTTCAATCCCTGTTATGGTTAGGTAGAATTATTTTTGTTCGGTCTGTAAGGAATGAAAGTATTTAAACTTTTCGCCTTTGATATCTAACTTGAGCAACAATAGTAATAACATGT
>NZ_JABMCR010000444.1 GCF_013179555.1 Bacillus haikouensis | reverse complement strand
AAAGTGCAGCAAGAATCGATCGAGCGGATGAAAGAATCGGTAGTGAATGCAGCCAAGCAGACACTTGCGATGAAAACGTCAGAGGATGCAGCGAAAGTCCAAGGAGAACTCTTAGGATATCTTGAACTATACAGCAGTTTACAATAAACACGAATTTACGACTATTTTTCAGGAAATGATTGAAGGGGCGGCAAGTGGTGCAACTACTTGTCGCCTTCTGCTTGTTTATGGAGGAAGGATTTGGTACGATTATTCTGTATCTCCCATTCTATACTGGAAAGGACTGGTATGGTGTATGTCCAACCTCATACTTGCTTCACAATCTCCTCGTCGAAAAGAGCTTCTTCAACAAATTCAACTTTCCTTCTCTGTTATGAGCAGTAATGTCGATGAAACGGTAGCCCCACATTTAAAACCCCATGAAGTGGTAATGGAACTTGCCATGAAAAAAGCAAATGAAATTTCAAAAAAACATCCTGATTCTTATGTGTTAGGGTCTGATACAGTAGTGGCACATGGTAACTCGATCCTCGGCAAGCCCCAATCGGAAGAAGAGGCCAAAGAGATGCTTACCATGCTGTCCGGTGAAACGCACTCGGTTTATACAGGTGTGGCGATCCTTAATGGTGAAAACCAAACGATATTTTATGAAAAAACAGATGTTACGTTTTGGGAGTTGACATCCACAGAGATCGACGGATACATCGCTTCTGAAGAACCGTTTGATAAAGCGGGAGCCTATGGGATCCAGGGTCTCGGGGCGAAGCTCGTAAAGGAAATAAAAGGGGATTATTTCTCAGTTGTCGGCTTGCCGCTGTCGAGGGTATACCGGGCCCTGCATGAAATGGGTTTTCTTCAATAAGAATGACTCCTTTAACGGATAAAGGAGGACCAATGGAAAAATCAATATCGAAACAGAGTGAGAATAAACTGATGATCCGCGACTTTCCCCAGGATGAAAGACCAAGGGAACGGCTTGTTCAAAGCGGTGCCGCCAGTCTCTCGAATCAGGAATTACTGGCCATCCTGCTCCGGACAGGGACTAGATCTGAATCTGTCCTTCAGCTTTCTAATCGGCTGCTGACAAGTTTTGACGGACTGACTCTATTAAAAGATGCGACGCTTGAAGAAATCACGAAAACAAAAGGCATCGGACTTGCAAAGGCCGTCCAGATCATGGCTGCCGTCGAACTTGGCAGGAGGATCGGCAATCTTGCGTTCGATGACCGCTACAGCATCCGCTCCCCGGAAGACGGGGCTAATTATGTCATGAATGACATGCGATTCCTGGCACAGGAACACTTCGTATGCCTTTACCTCAACACCAAAAATCAAGTCCTTCATAAACAGACCCTATTCATTGGCAGCCTGAACGCTTCGATTGTGCATCCCAGGGAGGTAGTGCGCCCATAAGGGCATTTAGAAAATCTGTTTTGGCAAAACAGTAGGGAAATATCACATTCAATACCCTATCATCAGCCAACTTATCCGTGAAGGAAACTAAGCGGGAAGTGTAGCATGTTGGCAAAGCCATAAGTTTCCTAGTTACCAAGGCACGACTGAATGGCGAGATGAAAGTTCATAGACAAGGATGAAAGCTGAATTGCTTGAATGATAGCTCAAGGAGGACTACGGGGACCTTCAGCGGGAGGTAACGATCAACGCTGTATGAAGTATGCATGTTTCTTAAAAACTTCGAGAAACATGAAGTGATACTACTTCGTCCAACTTCTGTATGGAAGAAACGAGTGAAAGTCACATCCGAAACTATGAAATGCTATGTTTCTATATGTCTAAATGGGGATTGCCTAAGTTGGAACGCCAAATATGGCTATGACAACTGTGTCTGAATATCCGATATGGCAACGGAGTTCTCGTAGTAGTCCGAGATAGGGAAAGCCTATCACATGGCGAAGGAGAACAGTTTATCTAGTTTAATTACCAAATTGGGAAGGAGCGAGAGGCTCCATGAGAAATCCAAAAGTAGTGTTAAACAGTCTAACTTCAAAAGCACAAGATGATACGTATATCTTCGAAAGATTGTATCGAAATCTGTATAATATCGAGTTCTATCTAGAAGCCTATGCCAAACTTCACCCTAATAAAGGGAGTAACACAAAAGGTGTTAACAATGACACAATCGATGGTATGAGTTTAGAAAGAATCGAGCGTTTAATCGAAAAACTAAAGGAACAAACATATCAACCAAATCCAGCACGCAGAACATATATCCCAAAGAAAAACGGTAAAACACGACCTTTGGGTATCCCGACTTTTGAGGATAAACTAGTGCAAGAGGTTGTTCGGCGAATTTTAGAAAGTATCTACGAACCTCAATTTTCAAATCATT
>NZ_JABMCR010000443.1 GCF_013179555.1 Bacillus haikouensis | reverse complement strand
CAGAGAATATAAGCACCGATGCGGCATTCGGTATCCAGGAAATAAGCTGAGGAAGCCTCTGAAAAAAGTTCTGAAGAAAATCCCCTGCAGATTGGGCAACTTTGCTTCCGGCTGTTTCAATATTTTCAAGGATTGTGCTCTGCTGACCTGCATCGAGATTTTTAAACATCCCTGCTATCTGGTGATAAAACGGAATCACCTGACCAACGATGAAGTCTTCAGCATAAGTCACGAGTGTGCGGACATGCTGGGGCAGCACTTCTGATAAATAATTTGCACCTGATACGATTTCGGCAATCAGCAGGGTGATAAGTCCTGCGAAGACCCCCGCGATCAGAAACAGTGAGACAATTACAGCCCATACCCTCGGCAGTCTGCCCTTGGATTCAAGCATATTGACAAACGGGTTGATCAATAATGCGATTCCCACGGCAATGACAAAGGGATATGCCAGTTTCCATATGTAATACAAAGTAAATAAAGAAAGAATGATGACGGTGATCACCACAAAGAAGCGAATGGTCCGATATACATATTCCAGATTCAACTGAGTTCCCCCTTCCCTGTCTATTATCTACTATTTTATAAGAGACAGGAAATGAAAGGAAGTTTTAATTTCAGTATATACAGAATATTTCCAGATTGTTATTTTAAAGCAGTCGTTTTGCAAGGGGCATAATGAACATTTACACTGTTTCAATAGAGTGTATATCGAAAACTTTATTTTTCTAGTAAAATAATTTTAGATAAATTCGAGCGTTTTCGTTCACAAATGTCAGATAATTGTTTATAATAGAAAATGTAAGCGCATCCCAATAACCTACTTCCCTGCCGGTAACACCAAGGCACAGGGAATCATTTTTTGTGCGGGGATTGAGCAATCGCTCAACCAGGAAATCATTCTATTAAAAGCCCTCAATAGGTAATTTACTTACTTACTTTTATCAAACAAGCCCGATTCAAATTTTCTGTCAGGGTTTTATGCTCATATGAAAATGGGTAAAAGGGAAATACATTCAAAGGAGAGATTATTATGACAGCGACTCGCGGACTAGAAGGAGTTGTAGCCACTACATCATCCATCAGTTCAATCATCGATGACACTCTTACATATGTCGGTTACAACATTGATGATTTAACAAACAATGCCACATTTGAAGAGGTAATTTATTTACTATGGCACCTTAAATTGCCTACTCAAACCGAACTGCAAAAGCTGACAGACCAATTAGCGGAAAACATGGCTCTTCCTCAGGAAGTTCTTGATCACTTCAAAATGTACAACATCAAAGAAGTGCATCCGATGGCAGCATTGCGCTCTGCCGTTTCACTGCTTGGCTTATACGATGAAGAGGCAGATGTGATGGAAGAAGAAGCAAATTACATGAAAGCCGTCCGCCTTCAAGCAAAGATCCCTACAATCGTAACAAGCTTTGCGAGAATCCGTAATGGACAAGAGCCTATCGCTCCTCGTAAAGATTTAGGGTTCGCTGCTAATTTCTTATACATGTTAACCGGTAAAGATCCGGAGCCGATCGAAATCGAAGCTTTCAATAAAGCGCTTGTTCTTCATGCTGATCATGAGTTAAACGCCTCCACATTCACTGCACGTGTCTGTGTAGCTACACTCTCAGATGTTTACTCCGGTGTAACAGCTGCAATCGGCGCCTTGAAAGGGCCACTCCACGGCGGAGCGAACGAACAGGTCATGAAGATGCTGACTGAGATCGGTTCTGTTGATAAAGCTGAATCCTACATCCAGGATAAGCTTGAAAAGAAAGAAAAGATCATGGGATTCGGCCACCGTGTTTACCGTCAAGGAGATCCGCGTGCCAAGCATCTTAAAGAAATGTCCAAAAAGCTGACTGAGCTTAGAGGAGAAAGTAAATATTATGAAATGTCGGTAAAGGTTGAAGAAGTATTCACAGCGAATAAAGGACTTCCGCCAAATGTTGATTTCTATTCCGCATCTGTTTATCACAGCCTAGGGATCGATCATGACTTATTCACACCGATCTTTGCTGTAAGCCGTGTATCCGGCTGGCTTGCTCATATCCTGGAGCAATATTCAAACAACCGCTTAATCCGCCCTCGTGCTGATTATGTGGGGCCAGGCAAACAGAAATATGTGCCGGTTGACCAAAGAGGTTAATCATCAATATTTACAAAAAGTAAAAATATTGGTGTAATAAATAAGAAGGGGAATGATTCTGAATGCAAATAAGCACTTATGAGTCATCCCCTTTGATAATGAATAATAATTGGAGGTTACATAATGACACAAGGTGAAAAAATTACAAACCAAAACGGCCAGCTGAATGTGCCGAACAATCCAATCGTTCCATTTATCGAA
>NZ_JABMCR010000442.1 GCF_013179555.1 Bacillus haikouensis | reverse complement strand
GATGGTTCGTCGGTTCATCCAGCACAAGGAAATTAATATCCTGATGCATCAGCTGTGCTAAACGGAGCCTCATCTTCTCCCCTCCGCTGAGCTGACCTACCTGCCTGAACACATTTGGTCCATAAAAGAGGAACTTGGCAAGGATATGCCGTGCATCTCCCTCCGTCACCGCTACCTCCTCACGAAAGGCATCGATCAGACGCATATTCGGATTTGCTGCTGTAAACTTCTGGGACAAATATCCAAGCTTGACGTTACTGCCGATTTTCATCTCCCCGTCATCACAGCTCTGTTCGCCGAGGAGCATTTTGATAATGGTGGATTTCCCCGTCCCATTCTGACCGACAATTGCTGTACGGTCCTTATAATGGACAAGCATATCCGCCTCGCTGAATAGTGTTTTTTCCCCGAACGACTTCGCGGCATCCTTCATGGAAAAAACCACTTTCCCGCTCCGGTCCGTTTCTTCAAACTCCAAGCCCATCTTCTTACGCTCAAGGATCGGGCGCTTGATTTTCTCCATACGCTCGAGGGCCCTTTCCATGTTGCGTGCACGTTTGTGGAGCGCCTCATTCGGCGGATTCGCCTGATTAGCCCACTCTCTCAGCCTCTTGATTGCTTCTTTCATTTTCTTGATTTTCTTCTGCTGCTCCTGATATGCCTGGAATTCCTGCAGAAGCCGCTCTTCTTTTTCTTTTACAAACCCTGAATAGTTCGCATGATAAATCGTCAGCTCGCCGTCCTCCAGGTCAAATACCCTGGTGATGACATTGTCAAGAAAGTATCTGTCATGCGAGATGCACATGACCGTTCCTTCATACTCTTTCAAAAAATCTTCCAGCCATTCGACTGCCCCGATATCCAAGTGATTCGTCGGTTCGTCAAGGAGCAGTAAATCAGGTGTCTGGAGCAGAATAAGCCCTAGGCACAGTTTTGTCTGCTCTCCCCCGCTGCACTGGTTAAATTCTTTCTCCAGGAGCTCATTGATTTCCAGTCCATTCGATATCTTCGCGATGTTCGCATCAATTTCATACCCTCCTGAAAGCGTGAACGCATCCTGCAGCTTCCCATACTCCTCGAGCAGCCGGTTCAACTTATCAGGATTTCCCTCACTCCCCATCCTGCCTTCAAGCTCCTTCAATCGATCTCCCGTTTCAATCAAACCGGAAAATGCCGACCTCAGCACATCGAGTCCCTTCGTTCCTTCAGGATAGTGGGGAACCTGTGCAAGATAACCTACCTTGGCTCCTTTCTTTAAATGAACGAATCCTGTATCAGAGTTCTCGGCTCCCGACAGTAATTTAAAAATCGTCGTCTTCCCTGTACCGTTTCTTCCAACCAGCCCGATGCGGGTTCCTTCGGGGATCTCAAACGATAATTTTCCAAAAATCAAATGTCCGCCATACATTTTACTTAATTCCTGTGCGCTGCAAAGTATCATCTTCCTCTTCCTTTCATGGTCATAGTTCACGGATAAGAGGCTCATTCATTCATTTTTATACAAAAAAGCCGCGAGTACTCTCCCGCGACTTTTAAAAAAGAGCATGAAAAAAGAGAGCATGGACGCCCTCCGTTTCCGATCCTTTTATAGAAAAGTGGTTGGAACTGAGACCTCTTACCGTTCAGTGTTTTTCATATTCATTTGCTAAAAAAGGGCATACGCGTCCCCTTGAATGCAAAAACATGAAAAATTGCACGGCATATATAAATAAAGTCTAAATACTTACCACGCAATCCTACTGAACGATTCATCTCGAGTTCCACCTCCTTTTCCATTAACGTTAGTTTATATGGTCATTATATAATTATTCAGAAAGCTTTTGCAACTTGTTTTACCGTTTTTTGTACAAAATCCGCGAAAGTACCAGTCCGACGACACCGATCGGGATAAGGATCATTGCACGGATCGTGAAGTCAAGGAAGACGAGGTCGGCAATGAAGAACTTCACTAACGCCAGTGCAAGGAAACCGATCCCTGTCCAGCGGTAAAAGACATCCTTTCTGCTTTCACCGACCACCAAGTACACGATTGACAGAATCGCAATGGCAACGGTGAACGCAGTCGTTCTTGGGGTGTAATCCCATCCGATGACGATGAAATCCGTCGCCCTCATCACAAACATAAATGCGATGAGCGTCAGAGCTGTCTTCAACAATGCCGATGGAATCCCCATGAATGCTGTTCCAGTCTTCCTGAAATGATCAAGCAAGTACAAGTATCCGAATACGAGCAGGAAAATTGGCAGCTCAACGTTCAGAAAATCATAAGAAGGTCCGAAACCGATGCCCAGCAGTGAATACAGGATGAGTATGATCGATCCCGCAAGACTGATATAACTCTTCCTTCTTCCGGCAAGCCAGCATAATG
>NZ_JABMCR010000441.1 GCF_013179555.1 Bacillus haikouensis | reverse complement strand
AGAAAAAACCAGTGTAATCATTAGAATCACTAACCATTTTATCGGCGAATACACTAACTTCTTTACCATGGAAACCAGTAAATTATACAGCGATATGAAAAAATGAATCAGTTTTTCAAGCAAGTGAAGAAATCCTTGTTTAAGGATCGCCTGGTAGCCTGCGAAACCGCAAAGCAATGCGATAAAGATATAAAATCGAAGCTCTCCGAAGTTGACGGAAAACAGGATATAAAATGTCGCAAGGGCTTGAAATACCCAGAATAACAGGTCGTTCAGGAATACAAGCCACCTTTTTCTCTGAGACCGGTTTAAGAAACGATTATACGTATCCAGTGTTGCACCAAATAATGCTCCCATCCCAATCATGGAAAGCATGGTGTAAAACTGAGTCGTCAGAGTCATCGAAACAGCTTGCTAAAGAGTCCTTTAGCCTTCTCCGCGTTGTGTTCATCCAAATAAATCAGATCAAACACCTTCCCTTTAATCGAAACGACCCCTTTATCGACATCAAGATTCTTCATTTGCAGATTCTGGCCTCTTACGGACAGGAGACCCATCACGGTTTCGAGGAGAAACTCTTCATTATCGAAGCTTTCCACTTGCTTTACGCCTGTAATATCAAGCAGCTTTCTGCCCCTCATGATGACATCATGTTCCTGGTAAGAAGTCTTTTCTTTGTTTCCATCATAATATTGGTTCATGTTTATCCCTCACAATCACATAGTACAAGCTTTGTACTATATGTATGTAGTAAGAGGGGGTTTAAGAACAAAAAGAAGACGGGTGGTTACTCTGATTCTTCTTTGATTCTTTCTTCAGAAATGATGGAATAGAGGCTGCTCGCATCTTCTTTTTTCGTTGTATCAAGGAGCCTTTCTATTTTTACCCTCATCACTTTCTGTCCAAACCTGACACTTAGCTCGTCCCCGACTTTGACATTGGAACTTGCTTTCGCCTGCGTGCCGTTAACCAGGATCCGGCCCTGATCTGCGATTTCTTTCGCAAGCGTCCGTCTCTTAATCAACCTCGATACTTTCAAGTATTTATCCAATCTCATCGATACCATCTATAAAACTCCCCTACTCGATATTATTCTTTTTAGCTTCATTCCAGAAGGCATCCAGTTCTTCCAGAGTGAAATCTTCAAAGGACTTTCCAGAGCTGCGGACCTGCTTTTCTACATAGGAAAAGCGGCGGAAAAATTTTGTATTGGTCATCGCGAGTGCTTCCTCTGGAAATACGTTGTAAAATCTGGCCACGTTGACAAGAGCAAATAAAATATCCCCAAACTCTTTCGTTATCTCTGTTTCATTACCATTCTCTACTTCTTTCTCGAATTCCTTTATTTCTTCCCTTACTTTATCCCATGCACCTTTTGGATCATGCCAGTCAAAGCCGGCCTTAGCCGCTTTTTTTTGATATTCATAAGACTTCAGGAGTGCGGGCATTCCCTTTGCAATATCTTTCAGCATGGAGGAAGATTCTTCGCCTCCACCTTTTTCCTGCTGCTTGATTTTGTCCCAGTTCACCTTCACCTGCTCAGTATTTTCTACATCGACCGTTCCGAATACATGTGGATGACGGCGGACCATTTTCGAAGCGAGGCTTTCAATGACTTCCTCCATCGTGAACATGCCATCATCTTCCCCGATCTGTGCATGAAGCATCACTTGCAGAAGCACGTCTCCCAACTCCTCAATGATATGATCGATATCATCTTCATCGATGGCTTCCAGTAACTCATAGGTTTCTTCAATAAGATACTTCTTCAGTGATTGGTGAGTCTGCTCCCGGTCCCATGGGCAGCCATCCGGCCCCCGCAACGTAGAGATGATTTCTCTCAGTGTCCCGTATTGCTTAAAGGCAGACTCCATCTCCTTGACAGCTGGAACATAGAGACTCGTCAAATTACTGAGACCAGCAGCGCGGTCCAGTTCCACAAGCGGGATTCGTTCAACCTTTTCTTCCTTGCTTCCTGCTGACGTCACGAGCATCACTTCGTAATTATATGGATAAAGCTCCATCAGTGTAAGTTTCACTTCAGAAGCGATAAATGCGTCATAGACCTGTCCGATGATAAGCTGCTGGTTCATGTGAATATCCTGAAGCTTCAGGCTGGTCCCGTCCAGTAACTGAAATCCGTCGATCGGATCCGCACCAACAGAAGCAAACAAAGCATCAATGAAGCTTTGACCGCCGCCGACCTTCACTTCTATCTTCCCTTGGCGGTGCAGCTCCAATAGAAGTTGGACCGTTTTTTCGGCAACAAGCGGATGGCCCGGTACGGCGTAGACGAGCTCCCCGGATTCAGCATGCGCCACAAGCGTCTCTGTTATTTCCTCATATACCTGTTCGAACCGGTCATGTTTTTCATAGATCTCATCGAAGGAATGAAAT
>NZ_JABMCR010000440.1 GCF_013179555.1 Bacillus haikouensis | reverse complement strand
GAAAAAGCATTAAATCTTATCCCATGAAGGAACTGAGAGAAAAAATGGGATTGGTGCTCCAGGATCCGTTTCTTTTCTACGGGACGATCCGGGACAATATTAAATTGCATAACGAAGACATGTCTGAAGAAGAAGTTTTGAATGCAGCCAGGTTTGTTCAAGCTGATGTATTTATTGAAAAACTGGAGGATGGTTATTCAAGTAAAGTAGCCGAAAGAGGTGCCACTTTATCGAGCGGCCAGAGGCAGCTTATTGCTTTTGCCAGAACAATTGCGGTAAAGCCAAAGATCCTTATACTGGATGAAGCGACTGCTAATATCGATACTGAGACAGAGGAAGCGATCCAGGGTGCGCTGTCTAAAATGCGACAGGGAAGAACCACTATTGCCATTGCCCATCGTTTGTCAACGATTCAGGATGCAAACCTGATTCTGGTTCTTCACCAAGGTAGGATAGTTGAAAGAGGGACACATCAGGAACTGCTTTTAAAAAGGGGAATTTATCATAAAATGTTTCTATTGCAAAATGGACTTGTAGAAGGCATGGAAGATGCAGTCTCAAAAGGAATGTCATAAAGAATCCGGACCAAGGGGAGTGAATTTCTCCGCCGCATATGGAGAAATGATCGTAAAGGCAACCAAATCGAAAAGCAGACCGGCAATCGGGTCTGCTTTTCATTATATTAATATATGTATACGTTTTGGAAATCAACTTACCTGAGTCGAATATTTTTTTAGATATTTCGTATTGTAATGATTCAACAGAAGATCCAATTCCTGACTGATTTGAATAGCTTTAGGAGATGAGAGTCCGTTTTCAGCTACTATTTCAATCAACTGAGCACGCTTTTTTTCTATACGTTCAATAAGCTCTTGTTTAGACACGGCTGTTTCCTTTCTTTTGTAATTCCTAACAGGAGGAATACAAAACTAGTAATAACTGTAACTTTTTATTAGTATAACGAAATCGGAACAATTTATCAAAGCTAAAATACATTTTTAAAGGCGTTGAAACAAGAATGGAAAGTGAGGAATGAAAATGTAATTAAATAGTCACAAATCGTTCACACAATAGATTCTCATAGTCTAAGGCGATGTTTGATAGAATAGAGATATATTATCTAAAGTAGGAGTTGAAACAATGGCAGATATTAATTTATTTCTGGCTTTCGGGGCGGGTTTTTTAAGCTTTATCTCTCCATGCTGCCTTCCTTTATATCCAGCCTTCCTTTCTTATATAACTGGAATGAGTGTTAGTGAACTCAAAACGGACAATGCCATGCTGCAAAGAAGAAGTCTGACACATACTATATTTTTTCTTCTGGGTTTTTCCGTCATATTCATCGCAATCGGATTCGGTACTTCTTTCATCGGGGAATTCTTCCTTGATTATAAAGATTTGATCCGCCAGCTGGGCGCGATATTCATTGTTGTATTCGGACTTGTGGTGATTGGTGTTTTCACCCCTGAAATGCTTATGAAAGAACGTCGGATTGAATTTAAAAACAGACCATCAGGCTTCATCGGATCCGCACTGATCGGAATGGCTTTTGCGGCGGGCTGGACACCTTGTACCGGTCCCATACTTGCTTCTGTTCTTGCGCTTGCTGCAACAAATCCTGGGTCAGGGGTATTCTATATGACAGCATATGTCCTAGGGTTTGCCATTCCTTTCCTCATTCTTTCCTTCTTCATAGGGAGAATGCAATGGGTCAGAAAAAACAGTGCAAAAATCGTCAAAATAGGCGGATATATTATGATTGTAGTCGGTATAATGCTTTTCTTTGATTGGATGACAGTCATTCTCTCTTACTTCACTTCTGTATTTGGAGGCTTCCAGGGATTCTAATTACTTTCTTTTGAAAAATAGTTGGAAAAAATTGAAACCATCCAGTTATAGATGGTATAGTTAATCTGTAAATAGGACTATAGTATCATAACGATAGGATGGGGTAAACGAGGAGGTACACCTGTGGCAACAATACTGGTAGTGGACGACGCTAAGTTTATGAGAGTGACGCTTGGGAATATGCTGACATCCAGTGGATACAGTGTGGTTGGTGAAGCGGAAAATGGGGAAGAAGCAGTGAAAAAGTTTCGGGAACTTCAGCCGGACCTGGTAACAATGGATATTACCATGCCTGAAATGAACGGGATTGAAGCTGTGAAGAAAATTATGAATGAGTACCCTAAAGCCAAGATCATCATGTGCTCAGCCATGGGTCAGCAGAAAATAGTCGTGGAAGCGATTGAGAGCGGGGCAAAGGATTTTATTGTAAAACCTTTTGATGAAGTTAGGGTAGTAGACGCGATAAGGAGAGTATTAGGTTCATGAAAAGTGGAGAGAGATTGTTTCAATCTCTCTTTTTGATGTTTTCGTTTTCGAATGAAATAAGCTAT
>NZ_JABMCR010000044.1 GCF_013179555.1 Bacillus haikouensis | reverse complement strand
AAGTTAAATCCAAAGATGAATTAGCTGGACTCGCTTCAGATACAAACCAGCTCATCGAAGGTATCGCCGTCCTGGTTAAACAAGTTTCAGGAATGGCTGAAAATGTTTCAGCCAGCTCACAGCAATTATTAGCTTCTGCCGAAGAAACATCGAGGACGATCACTTCTATCGCTGAGACCTCAAGTGAAATCTCAGCCGGTACAGACCAGACAACAATGAAGATGTCAAGCTCATTCGAGAAGATGAACAGCTTGGAAGAAGCAGCCCGTTTCCTTTTCGAACAGGCTGAATTAGTGAAGCAGACGGCTAATGATATGAGAAACGCAGCCGAAAAAGGCGGAAAATCCGTTCAAGCGTCTTCTACAAAAATGATGAATATTGAAGAAACAATGGCCAGCACCAGTGAAACAGTCGAAGCACTTGGAAAACGTTCTTCACAAATTACAACGATTATCGGCACCATCACTGAAATAGCGGAACAAACAAATCTCCTTGCTTTGAATGCCGCTATCGAAGCCGCCCGTGCAGGTGAACATGGCCGGGGCTTTGCAGTAGTTGCAGATGAAGTAAGGAAGCTTGCTGAACAATCACAAAAAGCCGCAAAAGGCGTTACTGAAATCGTACACAGCATTCAGGAGGAAGTAAATGTGATCATCAAGCAAAACTCCGAGGGTGTGAAGGAAGTTATCGCCGGAGTGGAAATCACCAATGAAACAAATGCTTCACTTGAGGGAATCTTAAGTCAGACGAATAAAACAACTATCGTTGTGGATGAAATGGTAGATCATATTCAAGCTACTCTTAACTTAAGTCAGGAAGTGGCCGATTCATTCGCACAAGTAAATGAAATAGCAGCTGCAACTGCAGCCAATACTGAAACAACCGCAGCAGCTTCGGAACAGGGATCTGCCGCCATGCAAGAAGTCACTGCAAGTGCATCAGAACTTTCTCAACAAGCTGAAAAACTGAAGGAGCTTGTTGCCAGCTTCAAGATATAGATCTGAAAATCAAGAAAAGCACCTGATGGTCATCAGTTGGACCATCAGGTGCTTTATCCAATTTCGGCTCGCTTTCACCGCAGTACACGAAAAAAAGTGCCAAAGCATTCAGCTTCGGCACTTCTCTTATATTCCAGCATCTTTTTTATTATTTACCGCAGTAACACACAGCCCCGATGATGATTAACAAAATAAACAATACGACAATCAAGGCAAAACTATTTCCGCAATCCGCTCCACCAACAGGATAACCATACCCCGGATAACATTGATTATAACTCGGTTCAACAGCACCTTTATACATACAAATCTCTCCTCATTTTTTATTTACATTGTCAATGTATGTCAAGTGCCCGGACACTGTTTGTGCATTTGCCCATTTTGCCCAAAAAAGAAAGCTTTTCACCTCGCAGCCATTTTATTATACTGTGATTATGTAACTTGAAAATTGTCAGAAGTAGAGGAGTAGAAAGATGAAGTGGTTTATTAAGTCATTTTTAAACGGTATATTAACAATTGTACCTATTATATTGGTCGTTTATGTCCTGTATAAAATGTTTGAGTTTCTGGATGGACTGCTTGGAAATGTGATGAAACCTTATTTGAATGAAAACTATGTGCCTGGCATCGGACTGCTTGCCACCGTATTCGTATTAACCCTGCTGGGCTGGTTATCCACGAAATTCATTATAGGTGCCGTCATCGGCCTGGCGGACAGGCTGCTAAATAAGATCCCATTTGTTAAGACTATTTATTCTGTCATTAAAGATACCATCCATTCTTTTATAGGTGACAAGAAATCATTTACAAAAGTAGCTCTGGTAAAGATGCCTGGAACCAATATGAAGTGTCTCGGTTTCATCACGACTGAAAACCTCGATGATTTGCATAATGATCTTGCTGGTCATGCTGCGGTATACATACCCCAGACATTTCAGGTGGCAGGGGTGACGTTCCTGATTCCAAAAGAAGATATCGAAATACTTGATATTAAATCTGAGGAAGCGATGAAGTTTATCTTATCCGGCGGAATGGCATCAAAAAACGAATAAAAAAAGGTGTGTCCTCCGCTTCCTGGCGGCAGGTACACACCTTTTTCCGTTAGTCAGCTGATATTTCCAACACAACCTCTTGTCCAGCCGTGACCGATACGGCATCTTTCTTAACCAATTCACTCATATTGTCACCATTGGTTAAAATGATTGGAGTAATGGTGCTTTTTGCTTTTTCTTTTACTAATTGAAGGTCAAATGTAATCAGGGCTTCACCTTTACTTACTTTAGATCCTTCTGAAACATGGGCTTCGAAGCCTTCTCCGTTCATGGATACTGTTTCAAGTCCTATATGAATCAGGATTTCCGCTCCATTTTTTGCTTTAATTCCTACAGCATGTTTTGTCGGGAACAGCTGCATAATTTCACCATCTACCGGCGAAACCACTTTACCGTCTGTCGGATCGATGGCGATACCGTCACCCATCATTTTTTGAGAAAATACAGGGTCCGGTACTTCTTCCAGCGATTTGACCGTCCCTGTCAATGGTGCAGCAGCCATCACAGTTTTAGGTGCTTCTTCTTTCATACCGAATAGCTTTTTCAACATAAGATCTTCACCTTCCTATATAAAATATATACACATATGTATAAATGAATAAACATGCAGTTTCCATTTTAGCACATATGTGAATGTTCTCACAACTTATAAACTATATCAAAATAATTTCTTATATTTTCCATAACCTTCTTCATCCAGCTTTTTATATGGAATAAACCGAAGTGCAGCCGAATTTATGCAATAACGCAGCTTTGTCGGGCCCGGACCGTCATCAAACACATGACCCAGATGGGAATCGCTTATCTTACTTCTTACTTCAGTCCTAACCATGAAATGGCTGCGATCGTCCTTTTCTTTTATTTCTTCTTCATCAATCGGCTGCGTAAAGCTCGGCCAGCCGCACCCTGCATCATACTTATCTTTCGAGCTGAAAAGCGCTTCACCCGAAATGATATCCACATATATACCATCACTAAATTGATTCCAATATTCATTTTTAAAAGGTGTCTCTGTACCATTATTCTGAGTAACATCGTACTGGATCGGTGTCAGTTTTTTCTTCAACTCTTCTTTATTTTTCATTTCTGTCCCCCCAATTTTCCTTTATGAATGCTGCGCGGCCAGAGCCAAGACTATAGCGCTGATAATGTCCAGGATTCTTTTTATAATAATCCTGATGATAATTCTCTGCAGGATAAAATTCCTTGGCTGGCAGAATGGATGTAACAATCGGTTTACTGAATTTTCCTGATTGTTCAAGTTCACTCTTTGACTTCTCTGCCAGTATCCTCTGTTCATCATTATGGTAGAAGATGGCTGTCTTATAAGAATGTCCCCTGTCAAAAAACTGCCCGCCCGGATCTGTTGGATCGATTTGCTGCCAAAAGACTTGTAATAGCCTGTCATATGGGAATTCCTCTGAATCAAATACTATCTGAACGGCTTCATAATGTCCTGTCTTCTCAGAACATACTTCCTTATACGTCGGGTTCGGGATCGTGCCGCCTGTGTAACCGGAAGTGACACTTTCAATGCCCGGCTGTTCATCGAAAGGCTTTACCATACACCAAAAACAACCTCCGGCGAATGTTGCTTTTTGAAAACTGTTACTATTCGGCATCATCATCAACCTTTCTTAGTGATATATTGACTTTTCCCTTTGTTGATGATTTTAACTCATAAAAGGTTAAAATAAAAAGAATGCAGCTTAAATGAAAAAGATTGATCCATTTCAATTGGATCAATCTTTTTCATTCACTATTTCAAATTCCTTTGCTTTCCGATATTTTTCCACTTTTTCCGTTCAAGTGATTCCAGTCTTTTATTTCCTCTTCTGTCCATATACGCGATTTCCCTTTGCAGCTTTTGATATTGACTTAATCGATTGAGATCAAGATCACCTGAGAGAATCGCTTCTTTGACCCTGCAGCCCGGTTCTTCATCATGAGAGCAATCCTTGAATCTGCATGAGTATGCCAGCTCCTTTATATCACTGAATTGAGTAGTCAACCCGCCCTGCCCTTGCCACAATTGGATTTCTCTCATTCCTGGTGTATCAATAATGGAAGCCCCATTTTCCAAAAGGAATAATTCCCTATGGGTCGTCGTATGTCTCCCTTTATCATCACCATCCCTGATTTCTTTCGTCTTTTGGACAACTGCATCAACAAGATTATTTGTTAAGGTCGATTTGCCTACACCTGAGGAACCTACTAGAGCAACCGTTTTTCCCATTTCTAAATAAGGACCCAACTCTTCCATTCCTTCTTTTGTAATAGAGCTGATGGTGATCACTTTCACTCCGTACAACTTATCTTCCACTTCTTTTCTTTTTTCAGCTCCATTTTTACAAGTATCGGCTTTCGTCAAGACGACTACCGGGTTTGCCCCGCTTTCCCAGCATAGCAATAAATAACGTTCAATTCGTCCTATGTTTAATTCGTCGTTTAATGATGAAAGAATGAATATTGTATCTATATTCGCAGCAATTATCTGCTCATCGGCTTCCAGTCCTGCTTTCTTCCTTGAAAATTTACTTGCTCTCGGCAGCACTTTTTCAATGATACAGCCTTCATCATTTATCAGTACCCAGTCACCAACAGCAGGCAAGTCTTCACGGGTTACAGATTCAAATCGAATTTTACCGGATATTTTACACAATCTTTCCCCGTCCTCTGTCATGACCATATATGCTCCTTTTTGCTCGGTCACGACTCTTCCGAGATTTTGAATGCTCATGTCATTCGTATCTTTAAATGATTCAAGCTTACTTTTAAATAAATGTGTTCTCACTATATTCAAATGTGAATCCTCCCTAAAATTAAAAAATCCGTTTGCGCTCTGCACGCCAACGGATTTTAGACTTTCAGGGTTAAAGAGACCACTAAAAAGACTTTCCGAATAAAGCGGTTGGTTGACATGCAGAGACTTTTCTTTTTTTAAACAGTGCTCGATTATTTATTCTCATTAGATTACTCATATCACATCACCCGCTTTCATTAAGTTAATACTATTATCCCATACTCAAAACAAAAATTCAAGAAATATTTCCTATTTTCAAAAAAATAAACTTCCTTACCTTTACATGGGTATTTTCACCATTTCACCTCTGATGCATAATCTATTGTTGCGAGAAAGATTAAAGGGGAGAAAGTAATGAGTAAACAACAGGATTTCCTAAATAAAGCAGCTTTATACGATTTACTTGCCGGGTATTATAAATACAGTAACCCTTCCATCCACATCCATTATTATCAAAAGCATCTGAAGTATATGAATTTCGCCCTTATGTCACAAGAGAGGGAAATGAAACTTTCCAGCCAGCCATCCTATATCAGACTGCTTCATGCTGTACCGGATATTCCAAATGTGGATATATATATAAATACAAATCGTGTTTTAAGAGATGTCAACTTTAAAGATATCAGTGATTACCTGACACTTCCTGCAGGTAAATATCACATCGATATTTACCCTGCAGGAACAGGCGTCAGTACTTTGATCAGTAAAAAAGTAAAAATAGAACCCGGAACAATTTATACTTTTGCTGCCGCAGGAAATTCAAATAAACTGCAGCTGCTTCCTTACATTGATGAACCATCTGTTCCGAGAGGCGAAACAAAGTTAAGGTTCGTTCACCTTTCACCTGATACCCCTGCAGTTGATATCGGTGTCAAGGGTGGAGACACCGTCTTTTCAGATATCACTTTTAAACAGGTATCCGATTACTTAATTCTCACACCAATGACCGTTAATCTGGAAGCCAGGAAGGCAGGAACGAAAGATAAGATCCTGGATATCCCGAATGTGAAACTGAACGCCAATCAACCGTATACCCTCGTGGCAGCGGGATTGGCTGAGGGTACACCTGAACTTGAGGTCCTGTTATTAAAAGGATAATAGAAAAGGATGACCCAGGTCTCGGTCATCCTTTTCTTACCTTATTGAGCCTGATCGACAGGCACTAAAAGACGGAACCTGATATTATCTTTTTCTAAATCAAATTCCTTTGCCCTGACTTTAATATCACTCTTCAGCTCCATATCCTGCAGTGACACATAGATCAATTCATCGTTTGGCTGTATCTTTACCCATTCAGGAAAGTTATAAGAATCCCTGATGACTTTCAATACATAAGAAACCGGTAAGTTCAGGGAGCCGACTGAAATCGATTTCTGTTTGAGAAGGATATTTCCATTTTTTAACGCCTGAGGCTCGAATTTAAGTTCGAAATCAATGTTGGACGTGAATACCGGGACTGACCCGTGTAATTCCACATCATCTTTTAACTGTACATCATAATCCACTGGACCTTTAAGTCCTTCTTCTTCAATATAGTGCTCAATGATAAGATTGAGGTCATGTTTATTCGAACGCACGTCAAATCCGACCTCACTATTGGTATCTGACTTATTGTCTGGTAACTCGTCATCCTTTATAGGAGCAAACACCATCATCAGGATTATAACTGCAACAATTATCAATGCTCCTGACAAGGCAATGAAAGCTACCTTCCATTTGTTCTTCATGCTGGCTTCTCCTCTTCTAACTAAATATGGTTAATTTGTCAGTCTTGCAATTGTTTCCCCTTGTGAAAGGCTGGTAAACATCCGGTCTGCGATTAATTTATACCCTTCATCGTTTGGATGAAAATAATCTTCGTATAAAAGAGTATCTCCACTATCGATGAATAAATCATCAATCTTTATAAATAGCGTTTTGTCATAGCTGCTCAATACCTGTTCACTGGCACTGTTCCAGTTACGGATGATCTGATTCACTTCATCGACATCAGAAAACCAGGTATTAAAAGGATTATAAAGTCCTACAAGTACAACCCCTGCATTGGGATTATAACTTTTTATTGTTTTCATAATGTCATTCAGCCTATTTTGATACAAGCGTTTTTCTTCTTGGAATACTTCCAAGCTTAAATGTGAAAGATTTTCCCTGAAAATTTTCATCACATCATTTCCGCCAATCGTAATCATAACAATATCGGATTCTTCAATCGACCTTTTCACTTTGTCTTCTTTCAGCCGTTTAAGCAGCTGATCCGTACGATTACCCTTAATACCATAATTATGAAACTGTGCATTATTTATACCATCCAATGCTTCGAGATGATTCTCAAGATATGGAACATATCCTCCGCTTTTCGTACTGTCCCCAACCCCTTGAGTAAGAGAATCCCCGATTGATACGATTTTCAAGTTTTTTGGTATGAAGTTTTCGTTTGGGTTTTCTTTATCCCACAAGGATACTTCCCGTGTTACGTGTTCTGCAGCTTCTTCCAACGAACAGCCAGTTAAGAGAAGAACAAAAGCAAGCACGAAGAATGCTATTTTCTTCATCCGCTTCACCCCGCTTACTATATAATCTTATTATATCACTACAACATATCCTTAAAACCTTTGTTAAGAATACATAAACGAATTGTAAAGTGCCGGCTCTTCTGCCATAAATGGAGAACAAGTCAGATAGCCATCACTTATTTACTTTAGTATATGTAATTAAGTGAAAAATTGAATCATAAATGAGGACACAGAACTCCTCTATCTCAAATGATCAAAAAAGGCGGAGTCAAGCCCCCGCCGTTTAACTGCCTTAATCTGTATAATACATGAACCCGATCGCTCCGATACCCGTATGGGTGCTGATGATTGGTGTAGTTTCGGCTATTTCAAAATCTTCAAATCCGGTTTTTTCTATGATTTTATTCTTGAGGTTCTGTGCAAGCTTCATGCCGTCAACATGTACAAGTCCTACTCCGCTAATCGTTTTGCCCTTGACGTCTTCAACGAATTGCGACGATAAATATTTCACCACCTGGGAATGGCTCCGCACCTTTGCCACCGGGGTATATTCTCCTCCAGCTAAAGATGCAATCGGTTTAATATTAAGAAGGGATCCGATCATTGCCTTCCCTTTTCCAATTCTTCCACCTTTCACGAGGTTTTCCAACGTATCAACAACTACGAACAAATTCGTATTCTTACGGATATTCTCAATGGAATGCAGGATCTCTTCAAGTGATTTACCATTTTTGGCAAGTTTCGCTGCTTCAATTACCTGGAAGGCGAGACCCCTGGAAATGAATCTTGAATCTATCACCGTTACTGAAGTAGAGGACATTTCTGCTGCTGATTCTGCTGAACGTACCGTCCCGCTCATGTTGCCTGTCATATGGATCGAAAGAACTTCCGAACCATCTTTACCCAACTCATCGTACAATTCGAGAAAGGCTCCTGCAGGCGGCTGTGAACTTTTAGGTAATTCCTCTGAGGCTTTCATTTTCTCCAAAAAGCTTGAAGGGCTCAAATCAATCCTATCTATATATGTTTCTCCATCGATTGTGATTGAGAGGGGAACAATATGAATGTTCAAGTCACTTATTTCTTTTTCTGTTAAATCTACTGTTGAATCTGTCACTATTTTAATTTTAGTCAATTTCGCCACATCCTTCTACCATATCCCTTGTATTATAACGTTAAAGAGTCAGGATTTAAATAGTTATGGTCTCACTTTGGCCACTTCCCGGCAGGAGTCTTCATCTTGCACTGCAATCAACAACTGAAAATCACAAATAGCAGTATTCTACCCAAAAAGAAAGGGAAAAGTCCAAAGTTGGGTGAACTTTGGACTTTTCCCCTGGTGGGTTGGATCATGCATTATTTCTCAGTTCCTCCGAGTGATAAATTTGTTCGTAGTCTGACCATTTGATAGTGTTTTTTAAGTAGTCTCTAAAACTGTATGCCGTTTTAAGGGTTTGTTCTTTCAGGATTTTTGAAATGAACGCATTCAGTTTAAGATTGACTCTAAAATAGAGCGGGCTGTCTTCCTTTAATACAGGAACTTCTAAGATTTTGACTTTCCTTCCATACTTTGATTTGAACTCAATGGTTTTTGTCAGCAAAGTATCAATCCTCTTTTTTACCCGTTTATATACCTATTATACCGCATTAAGCATGCATAAAATGTCTAATTCTGCAAAAAATTTTTATTTTTTCTAACCTTGGGAGGGGGTTGATGATTCTTGATGCGACTACTCTGTTTTCAATTATATTTATTAAATTTATATCATTATAGGAGATTGTGACATGCAGCATTGAAACATTTTCAAGCAGGGTTGATACATTCCTCCATGTCATTTTTAGGTGAATTCACCAGTTTCGATACCTTGTAACTTTTCATTTCATCTTCAGGAAATGATCTCAATATGACGGACGCTTCTTCAAATGAGTATTTGTCAGTGTTAAGCCATTTTTCTATCTCTTTATCATCCTTCAGCATGATAGGCATTCTATTATGTACAGGATGTATAAGGTTATTTGCTTTCGTTGTGAGAATTGTGGATGTTACCTGTCCATCACTGGTTCTGTCCCAAAGTCCTGCGAACACAAATGGTTTTTCACTTCGGAGCTGAAAGCGGACGGGTACTTTGCCTTCGTCCTCTTGCTTCCATTCGTAAAATCCATCTGAAACGATGACCATTCTCTTCTTATGAACCAATGAGCGAAAGCTTGGTTTTTCTAAAAGCGTTTCACTTCTCCCATTTATCAGGGGCTTCCATTTATTTATATCCGCCCAGCTCGGAACAAGCCCCCACCTTGTTTCTCCCGCTTTGCGAGAACCATTGTGGGAAATTAAGGATAATACTTTCTGAGATGGAGCAATATTATATCTCGGTGTTATTTCCTCGATATAATCATCTATCAAAAATTGTTTTATAATTTCTTCAAGGGGGGTCGTCAGTGAAAATCTTCCACACATAGGATCACCTCTATATAGTAATTTGTTTTTCTTATCAAGACATTAACCGAAAATATATATAAATACAAGAATCCTCCGCAAATCAGTTGCAGGATTTGGAAAAGAGGATTACGATAAATACACAATATTTACACACGTAAACTGAAAGGGTGTTTTTCCTTGACATATGACTTTGATTATTCAAATTGGAAAGAAGAAATAGCCAATGCCATTACACATGGTATCGGTTTGTTATTAAGTATCCCAGCTTTGGTCATGCTGATCATTTTTTCTATTGATAAGGGCTCAACATGGCACATCGTCAGTTTTTCCATATTCGGCGCTTCGATGATCATTCTGTATCTGTTTTCAACGCTGCTGCATAGTATTAAGCCGTCAAAGATCAAAAATCTTTTCGCCATCCTTGATCATGCAGCGATTTACATCTTGATTGCAGGTACATACACCCCTCTTATGCTTGTAAGTGTACGAAGCTCATTGGGCTGGACCCTTTTTGGAATTGTCTGGGGTCTTGCTCTCATAGGAATCGTGTTCAAATGTTATTTCGTACAGCGTTTCCAGATTGTATCGACTCTATTCTATCTAGTTATGGGCTGGCTTGTCATCATTGCGGTTAAGCCACTTTATGTAAGTTTGACAGCTGAAGGATTTTTGCTTTTATTAGCAGGCGGCATCATGTATTCCATCGGTGCAGTCTTCTATGTATGGAATAAACTGCCTTACAACCACGCAATCTGGCATTTATTCGTATTGGCAGGAAGCAGCTGCATGTATTTTTGTATCTTATTATATGTTTAACTTACAAGAAAGGTACTGTCCGCGAACAGTACCTTTCTTGTCTCTATTCATTGCTTTCGGTCATAAATCATGAAGTAATAATCATATGGGTTTTTATCATCTCTGGGGCCCTTTTCCTTACTTACTAAGTCCCACTCCTCTTGGTTGAATGAAGGAAAGAATGTATCTCCCCCAAAATCCCCTTCAATCCTCGTGATAAAAAGACGGTCGGCTAATGGAAACATTTCTTTAAAAATTTCCGCACCGCCAATCACAAATAACTCATCATCCAAACGATTTTCAATGTCAGTAATCTCTGAAGGTGAATGTATGATGAAACAATCTTTTGACTTATACTGTTCATCTCTTGTGAGTACAATATTTTCTCTTCCCGGCAGCGCTTTCCCGATTGATTCATGGGTTTTTCTCCCCATCACGATCGGTTTGCCCATTGTGACTTGTTTAAAAAAAGCAAGATCGGCAGGAAGGTGCCAAGGAAGTTCATTGTTTTTCCCAATAGCTGATTTCGAATCCATTGCTACAATAAAAGAGAGCATATCTTCTCTTCCCCTTTCAATAAACACCCGGATCTTTTCCGGGCTTTCAAAGTGAATGGGTGACTGATTTCCTCACTATACAGCAACTGGTGCTTTGATAGAGGGGTGAGGGTCATATCCTTCCAATTCAATGTCATTCATTTCAAAATCAAAAACCGATTTCACCGCACTGTTCAACCTTAATTGAGGAAATGTTTTTGGCTC
The DNA here is from genome assembly GCF_013179555.1 of Bacillus haikouensis. Classification (GTDB taxonomy): domain Bacteria; phylum Bacillota; class Bacilli; order Bacillales; family Bacillaceae_B; genus Rossellomorea; species Rossellomorea haikouensis_A. The sequence continues at coordinate 9,974 of NZ_JABMCR010000044.1, read as the reverse complement.
CCGGTCAAGCTGGGTTTCAATTTGCTCAATATGATTGGTATAAATATGTGCGTCTCCAATAGTATGGATAAAATCCCCTGGTTCAAGTCCGCATTCATGGGCAATCAAGTGAGTCAAGAGGGCATAACTTGATATATTGAACGGGATTCCAAGGAAAATATCCCCGCTGCGCTGATATAGCTGGCAGCTTAACTTTCCATCCGCCACATAAAATTGAAACAGTGTATGACAAGGCGGCAAACCCATCATAGGGATAAACTCAGGAGACCAACTGGATAAAATCAGCCTTCTAGAGTCAGGATTAACTTTTATTTCTTCAATCAAATCTTTTAACTGATCGATTGTCCCACCTTGTGTCGTTTCCCAAGCTCTCCATTGTTTCCCATAAACCGGTCCTAACTCTCCATATTTAGAGGCAAATTCCTCATCATTAAGGATACGCTCTTTAAAATGTTTCATTTCCTCTTGATACTGCCTATTAAATTTTTCATCGCTCTGGCTTCTCAGCCCAAAATCTTTCATATCAGGTCCGGAATAATCTGAACTTTCCACCCAATTCTTAAATGCCCATTCATTCCAGATATTATTGTTGTGCTGAAGCAAATAACGAATGTTCGTGTCTCCTTTGATAAACCACAACAATTCACTGGCAACAAGCCTGAATGGAATGCGCTTTGTTGTCAGGAGAGGGAAACCTTCTCTTAAATCAAATCTCATTTGATAACCGAAGACTGAAAGAGTGCCAGTCCCTGTTCGATCCTCTTTTTTGAAGCCATTCTCCAGGACATGACGGCACATATCCAGATAAGCGTTTTCGGGGTGTATCAACTTCATCACTCCTTCTCTGAGTTTGAATTCTGTATGATGTATTATGTATCTAATAGTGCTGACAGCAGAAGAATTAATCTCCTGCTGTCTTTTCGGGCCCGAATCAGCCTTTATATCAGTCCAGAGACTTAAAATATTGATAAGTGGATGGAGCTTTTCTTTTTAATAGATTCCTTGAATCTGAACTGAAATAATACATGGCAAATGTTTCGGCATAATATTCTTCCTGATAATCAATGAAGTATGATCGACCGGGGAATAAAAGGGGAGCTTCCCTCTTCCAAACCTGCATAAACGCCATTTCTGAATAAGGTTCATTAACGATATATCTGTCTATGCTATGGGCAAGTTCATGCAATTCCAAATTGATGGAGTCATGTCCCATGCCTTTTTGGCTATGACCGATTTTTATAAGAACTAGTTTTGATCCGCCAATTCCCGGCAAGTCATCCCAGGTAGTACTTTTATTAGTGTACCCTCTTGGGGTCACACCTTTCAAGTGACTTGTAGAAGAAAAGTCCGTTAATTTTTTTTCGAACAACCGGACTTTTATTTCCTCGCTTTCCACCGCACTCAGCAAATGTGGCGGAATATGATCAAGCCTACGTATAATTCCTTTTGCTTCGCTTTTATCAAAGTCGGTCTCCGGAAGCAGGATAATATTTCCCAAATGTTCTTGTGATTGTAGTTGCAGACTGGATTGAATGGAAGAGTGTTTTAATAATATACCGCTGTAACTTGCCTGCGTTTGCTTCCAGATGATGAAGGAAGCAATAATAATGAGGAGGAATATAGATGCCCGTTTCATGTAAAGAACCTCCGAATTTAAGAAGTGCTTAGATAATACTATTCTACCATAATATCAATAGACTTTTTAGGATTGATTCTTTCCAATTCTGTGGTCTCTATGTATCAGTCGCCACTGCTCCAATAAAAAAAGCACACCAAAAAGTGTGCTTTTAATATGTAAAGGCAGATTATGATACTGTCATCCACTGCGGCGGAGTGTTTTTAGCCCAAAAGATGCTTCCTAAATCATGATGTGCTTGAAAATCGTCATGCACAGTGTGATAGTGAAAGTTAAAATAATATCCATCTTTAGGGGGATGATCCTTCCTTACATGAAATCGGATGATATCTTCACCGGATCTTTTATCGTATATGTGGAAAATCTTTTCCGTCTTTGCATATTGGGGTACTTCAGAGATCACCAGATTGGATAGATCTTCATCTCCATACTGCAAGGAGGTTTGCTCAATGGCATATTCCATTTTTGGAAGGATTACGGTTCTAAATTCATCTTCAATTGCGGGCTTGATTTTCGTACCGAATTTCACATAGGCATTTTGTTCTGCCAGCTCCATGATGTGCTCCAGAAAATCTTCTCTTGTAAAGATGGCCTCTTCTTCGATGACATCTTCTTCTGCTCTTTCCACAGTTGAGGCTTTTCCATTGCTTTTTGCAAGGGCTTGTCCCTCTTCATTCAGGAAAACTTGAGAAGGAGAAACCAGTCCGAATGTAAGGATCGATATAAGTACAAAAAACGACTTTTTGAGCCAGATTGCCATAAATAACGTCCTTTCCTATGTATTGCTTCTATTATTATACTATTTATTACGATCAAAAAGTGAAAAAGGTTTCATTTTTTTGTAGGATATAAAAATATTTCTGTGGTAGTATATTATAGAGGATATTTCGTAAGGAGGATAACTAAATGGATACTGGAATTATGATTAATATTGGATACTTACTTCTATTAGGTTATTTCGTAGTATTAGGTTTCACGGACTAATCTAAAAGGCAGACAGGCATATCTAAATGGCCTGTCTTTTTTGTTAACTCTGCTCAATACCTTTTTTCATTTTACAAATTGATAACTCCAAAGTGAAACTTGGCTGATGGTCTTTTTATCACTTCAAATCCATGCTCCTCAAAAAGGGGCGATTGATAATGATTTTTCATGACCACCTTATACTTAGCCACCCGTTTTGCCTCCGCAATCACTTCTTTGGTAATTGGAGTATAGGAAGCCCAGGTTCTGATTGGATTTAAGCCGGTTGAATCAGTCAGTCCTTCTTCAAACATCGGATCGAAATAGACTACATCCATTGATTGATCTGCACATTCCCTTAATCTTTTTTCAAAATTCCCCTGCGATACTTCTATTCTTTTCATCGCTTCGTTTAACTCTGCAAGAGGCGACGTCCAATTTTTCAAACCTTCCGCAATGATAGCAGCAATATACTTATTTGCTTCCATTCCTTGAATAGATCCTTCAGTGCCAACAATGTGGCTTGCGATAATGCTGTCGGAAGCAAGGCCCAGTGTACAATCAAGGAAGTTCATCCCTTGTTGAAGCCCTGCTGCTTCTACCATAGGATCTTTTTCCCCCCGCATTAATCTTTTAATACGGAATGAGGCTGAGTTCGGATGAAAGAAAAAAGGTTCGTCGTCCTTTCCTTTCCTATGAAGCTCCAGCCGTTCTTTACCGACCACAACACAATCTTGATCTTGTTTTTTCATTTGATAAGTAAGTGATTTCTTCCCTCGTTCGATATATGGAATCTTCAGTTCAGAAGCGATTCGCATTGCCTCATTGATGACATTTTCGTTTGCTCTGCCGCATGTCGTTACAAACACAATTGTTGTCTCCTTTTTATTTTGTTCCTTCATCAATCATACCATAGAAAGAGGGAACCCATTAAGAGTTCCCCAGGATGACTTATCAATCTATTAGCAATGTTCATCAAATGCAGAAGTCAAGTTTGAAATAATGGCTGAAATTTCATGATCTTCTATTTCTTCCCTTGGAATGAAATGAACGACTTTACTTCCTTTTAACAACGCCATTGAAGGTGATGAAGGCTCATAACCCTCAAAATATTCTCTCATTTTCATCGTTGCTTCTTTATCCTGTCCTGCAAATACAGTCACAAGCTGATCAGGGGTCTTGTCGTTATTCATAACGGATTGAGCAGCCGCAGGGCGTGCAAGCCCGGCTGCACAGCCGCAGACGGAATTCACAACAACTAAAGTCGTTCCTTCTGCATTCCCCATGAAATGCTCCACTTCTTCATCTGTAATCAGTTCCTTGAATCCTGCTTGTACAAGCTCCTGTCGCATCGGTTTTACCAGTTGTCTCATATACTCTTCATATGCCATTGACATCACTAATTCCCCCTAATAATTATTTGCTGAATCCCTTCAGTCATGTAATCGTGCTTCAGTCATTTGTTTCCAAACGGAGCCTTTTGCCTCTTCTCCGCCTTCTATTCGTTCAATAGCCATTTTGACTTGTAATTTGACTTCGAATTCCGGGTCGTTTTCTGCAGCTTTCAAGCCCTGAAGTGCTGTTTCATCGCCTTCTTCGTATAGGAACATTGCAGCACGCCATCTGACCAGCTTACTCTTATCTTCCAGTGCGCGCACCATCGTGTGCATCGCTTTCTTGAATCCAAGATCAGATAAGCAGTCACCTGCTGTACGACGTACAGAAGCAGATTTATCCTGCATCCCTTTATATAAGAGCGGCAATACTTGTTCGTCTTCAATCATGCCAAGATAGACCACTGCTAAACGTCTTATCGAAACTTTTTCATCTTCCAGTGCTTTTTCCAGAAGCGGAAGGTCCTCGATGGTGGGTGCGTCCATGGATTCAAGTTTCTGGTATCTGGACTGCCAGTCTGGTGCATTCAAATCATCCATTGTGATTTTTTGCTTTTTGCGACGAACAGGCTGAGCGTCAGTACGGCTTTCCTTTGCTTGTTGAGCCAGACTTTCCAGCCTTGTACTAGGGTAGGCGGCGATCAATTCCTCCACGACATCATTGCCGATCTCATCCAAATCACCATACCTTACTCCGTGTTCTTTCCACTTTCTTAGCAGAACGACGTTGTCTCCCTCCTGCTGGGCATTCGATAATGCCTCCATAAAGGGGCCTGGCAAAGAAAACCTCTTCTCTTCTTCGCCGTCTGTGACCTTCACTTGCATCGGGATCCCCTTGAACATCTGTACAGCCACATTTACTTCACCAAAATGCTCCTCCATTTGGGAATGGGCCGCTGATTCTTGAGTTTCTTCACCAAATGCCTTACGGACTTGAGGAAGGAGCTCCTGCCAATCAAATTTCGCATTCCGTTCAACCGCAAGGAAATCTGCAACATGATATACTCCTTTGATCCCTTCAATCTGAAGAATTTCCTTTATAATTGAAGGTGCACCTTCCATCTGATCTTTTTTATAATTATTGCTCTTCCCAGCTTCAAGTTCCCTGTCCAAGAGAACCTTCATCGTATTCGGGCTGGGGGTAGGTTCAATCGATTCGATTTTCACATTGGATCCCCTTTCTGCCAACACTTGTTTTTTTCATCATAACACAGTTATTCCTCAGCCTAAAAACAAAGCGAATTAATCTGCATACTCCGAGAGATAGCTCCATCTTTCAATTAAGCGCTCGAGCTCATTGTTTAATCTTTGGCTTTCGTTCATCAATTCTTGCGCGCGCTCAAAATTACTCCCGACAGATTGAAGTTCTCCCTGCACATTTTCCAATTCTTCTTCTATGGAAGCAATATTCCCTTCAATTTCATCCCACTCACGCTTCTCCATATAGGATAGCTTTTTTTTCTCTTTTTCTGCTTGTGAGGAAGTCTGTTTAATGACGGTGTCCTGCTTCTTCTCAGCTGCCTGCTTTTTACTCTCTGATACAGCCTCTTCCAAGTATGAAGTGTATTCACCAAAATATAACCCAATCTCGCCTTCCCCGTTAAATACAAGGAGCTGCCCGGCGGTTTTGTCCAAGAAATAGCGGTCATGTGATACAGTCACTACAACTCCTGAAAAATCATTAATATAATCTTCAAGTACAGTTAGTGTTTCCGTATCAAGATCGTTCGTTGGTTCATCGAGCAGAAGGACGTTCGGTTTACCCATTAACAATTTCAAAAGAAACAGCCTTCTCTTCTCTCCACCTGATAATTTGCGAATAAGCGTCCCATGTGTGCTCATTGGAAAAAGAAAACGCTCAAGCATAGATGTTACGGAGATTCGTTCTCCTTTGTCAGTGGTGATGAATTCACCGGCTTCCCTTATATATTCAACCATTCGCATATTTTCATCCAATTCCTCATGGTCCTGGGTATAATAAGCGATTTTTACGGTCAAGCCTTTGACCAGTTCGCCGGAATCAAGTTTATCCATACCAGCAAGCAGGTTAAGGAATGTCGACTTCCCACTTCCATTCTTTCCGACTACACCGATTCGGTCCCCAGGCTTGATCAAGTAGTTGAAATCATTCAAGATAACTTTCCCATCGAAAGACTTAGTGGCATTTTTTAATTCGAAGACCTGTTTTCCAAGCCTGTCCCCGCCGATTGCCATCTCGACTTGGGCATTATTTGGACCGGATGCCATATTATCTTCCAGGTTTTCGAATCGCTGTATCCTTGCTTTTTGCTTCGTAGTCCTCGCTTTTGCCCCTCTTCTCATCCATTGAAGCTCCCGACGGTAAAGGTTCTGCTGTTTTTCTGATATGTGACGCTCGGTTTCCTCCCTCATCGCTTTTGCTTCAATGAAAGAAGCATAATTCCCACTATAGGAATATAGTTTTCCTCCATCAAGCTCAAAAGTACGGTTCGTGACATTATCCAAAAAATAACGGTCATGTGTCACAAGCAATACCGAACCGTTATATTTCGCCAGGTAATCTTCCAGCCATTTTATGGATTGAAAATCCAAGTGGTTAGTCGGTTCATCGAGTATGAGGAGGTCCGGTGTTTCTATCAGCACCCCTGCAAGAGCGACCCTTTTCTTTTGCCCTCCGGATAATTCCCTCATTTTTTTTGAGAAATCATAGATCCCCAGTTTTGTAAGAATCGCTTTAGCATTTGCATTCGCTTCCCATGCATGCAGGAGATCCATCTGTTTTTGTGCTTCAAATAACCTTTCTTGTGAGGAGCCGCTTTCAGGATTCCTTTCCATGTCTACTAAAGCTGTCTCATATTCCCTCATTGCCCTTATGACTTTTGCCTCGCCGCGGAAAACTTCCCCGATGACACTCAATTCCCCGTTGAATTCCGGGTCCTGGGGTAAGTAGGAGATTTGATAATCACCTGGTGCCATGATATTGCCGCTATCATATTCTTCGATCCCCGCAATCAGCTTTAACAGACTCGATTTACCAGTCCCATTTACACCGATCAGGCCAACCCTCTCCTTTTCATTGATGGAAAAGGAGATACCGTCAAATAAAGACTTTTCCCCATAAGATTTTGACAAGCTTTCTGCTGTTAACATTCTCATTCTTGACCATTCCATTCCTTATTGAATTGCTCTAAAAATTCAAGCATATACATATGCCTTTCTTCAGCAAGTTTTTTTCCTGTTTCTGTGCACATCAAATTTTTTAACTTTAATAGTTTCTCATAAAAATGATGGATGCTTGTACTTTTTCCTTTTCTATACTCCCCAAGGGTCATATGTGGCCTAATTCCGATCTCCGGGTCATATAAGGACTGACCTATACTTCCGCCATAAGCAAATGTCCTGGCAATCCCGATCGCCCCAATGGCATCCAGTCTGTCAGCATCCCTGACAATCTTCGCGTTTAGTGAAGTCAACTGCTTTTCGTGTCCGCCTTTATAAGAGATAGAGTGAATGATACCAAGTAACTCCGCTTTCTCGTCATCTTCCAATGAAAGCAGTGAGATGAATCCATTCAGCCTTTGGTTTCCTTCTTCTTCAGAGGATGTGAGCTTTTCATCTGGTACATCATGAAGTAAAGCAGCCGCCTCAATTATATATGTATGTGATATTTGTTCTTTCTCCGCAATCAATAGAGCGTTTTTTCTAACACGTTCCAGGTGATACCAGTCATGTCCTGTCGACTCATTCTTGTATACTCTTTTCAATATACTCTTTAACTCTTCAATTTCCGGTCTGACCACGTCATCATCACCTTTCACACCTATTGTATCAAAAATAGAGCCCAATAAAAGAATAAAGGAGATGACATATAAGATTAGAACTTATATGTCACCTCATTATTGTTTATCCTTCTAACTCCTCGGCCCAGCTGATTCCAATTGTGTTTGCCCCTGCATGTACATCGATGACAGCACCGAGTGGATAGGCACCAAATTCCATGTCAGGGTAACTTGCCTTTAATTGTCTCAGCCAGTCTTCCGCCTCGTCATGATTCAAACCATGCAGAATCGAAACCTTTTTTATTTTTTTTATTTGAGAAGCATCTCTTAGCATTTGGCTCATCTTGCTCAAACCTTTATTGATGCTTCTAACTTTATCTTTCACTTCTAACTTTCCATCCGATATAGAAAGAATTGGTTTAATATTCAACATGCTCCCCAGAAAGAAGGATAACCCGTTCATTCTGCCGCTCTTATGCAGTTGTTCGAGGCTGCCCACCATAACAAACACTTCACGGCTTTTGATTTTATATTCCAGTGTCTCAGTAATCTCTTCGATCGATTTTCCTTTCATTTGAAGGGTTTGTCCATATTCAATGAGTTCGGTTAATGGATAAGTCAAAGTCTTCGAATCGATGCATGTTATGAAGGGAACCTTTTCTTTAAGCAATTCAGCAGCCTGATGGGCAGAAGATAAAGTACCGCTGAAATGGGAGGAAACATGAATGGAGAATATATGATCATAGCTTTCAGCAAGTTCTTCATACAATTCCTTGAATGTTCCGATCGATGGCTGGGACGTTTTCACTTCCACTTTTTCTTCTTTCAACTTTTCAAATAATTGTTGAGGCGAAAGATCAATACCATCTTTAAATTCTTTCTCTCCAAAAAGTATTATCATAGGAACTACATATATATCCTTTTCTTTACATGTTGATAAGTTTTCAATATATGCCGTGCTATCGGTCACCCACGCAATCCTCATCTGAATTTCCCCCTTATTCGGTTCTTCCACATCATTTTAGGAACTATCACCAAAAACTCAATCTAACATGTCCAGTGTCTCCACGGAGAACGATACCATTTGAAGAATGTCATCCACCATTTCTTCTGTAATAACCCTGTTAAACCGGAGAATTCCCTGGACACTTGCCGGACGAAGGGAAGAGTAAATATTCACCCACTCCCAGCTCTTATCGGTCCCCCAGGCGGATTCAAGTTCTTTTTTCGAATGAACAAGGTTATCGCTACCATTGTATGTGAATTCGATTTCAGCCCCTGCCCAATTCTTTTCAGCAATCCCTTTCCTCTCAGCTAAAAAGTGACCCGTATCCGCCTTCAGGTGGAGTGTGACTGAGCTTTCTGCCTGATGCGGCAAACTGAATTGGATCACATATGTTCGCTCATAATGGGCAAAGTCGAATAAATCTCTTCTGTCGAGGATGGTAATCTCCCCTGATAGGTCCAAGTCATATACTGCACCCTCTACGACCACTTTCAAGTTATCAAATGCTGTCGGATCAAACATGTGAATCTCCTTTCGTCAAACGAATCATTTGCATCATTACAAGAAAAGGACTCAATCAACTCATCCTTTATTGAAGAGAGGAATTGCTTTTTCCTCTTATAATCTGAACATAAACAGGGTCATGAACGTAAGTGCCTGCTTCAGCTCATTGGTTAGTGATTTGGTCAGAGATTCAGCGACACCTTTTTTATAGACCCATTCTTCATCAATCTTTTTCCAGCCTTTATCTTCTGCCAGTCTCTCTAATTCCCACGGCATCATCGTATTGCAGATCGCTTCTTCCCCCAGCAGTCTTGGATAAGCATTATCCCTTGGGTGGGCCGTTGGTCCGAGCAGACCTATACATATGTATCCACCCTTCATTACTACTCTTTCAAGTTCAGTCAGAGCCTGTAATGGGGATTCAGTCCATTCAATTGAATTAATCGCCATCACAGCTCCAAGTTCATTGTCATTGAAGGGAAGCTGAATGAGATCACCTTGAATGAATCGCAAATTTTTCATTTCATGGTGTTTCGCAATTTCAACCATTTTTTCAGAGAAATCCATACCTGTGACGTTGTACCCATTTTGATGAAGCAAATAGGAACCATAGCCATCTCCACACCCCAGGTCCCCCACGTTCATGCCTTTTTCGACAGATTTAAGAAAAAAAGGGATGATGGCCTTTCTGCTTCCGGTTGACCACATTTCCA
>NZ_JABMCR010000439.1 GCF_013179555.1 Bacillus haikouensis | reverse complement strand
GCGCATCCCTTTCGAGGCTGGGAGGGGGAATTGGGACAAGAGGCCCCGGTGAAACGAAGCTTGAAAGTGACAGAAGACATATCCATCGCCGGATCGATGATATCAAAAAGCATCTCCAAACGATCGTCGAACACCGGGAAAGATATCGCGAAAGAAGAAAGAAAAACAAATCATTTCAAGTAGCTCTTGTCGGTTATACAAACGCTGGAAAATCAACTTTGTTCAACCGGATTTCAATTGCTGATTCCCACGAAGAAAATCAATTATTTGCCACATTGGATCCGATGACAAGAAAAATGGGTTTACCCAGCGGCTATTTTACATTGCTGACGGATACAGTCGGATTCATACAGGATCTCCCTACGTCCCTCATTGCTGCTTTCCGCTCTACTCTTGAGGAAGTGAAAGAATCGGACCTTCTTTTACATGTTGTGGATAGTTCAAATCCGGATTATCACCAGCATGAGGAAACCGTTCAATCGCTGCTTAAGGAATTGGAAATGGATACATTGCCGCAGCTGACCGTTTATAATAAGCGTGATATCAGCGATGCCGATTTTGTGCCTGATAGTGTTGCAGATCACATCACGATCAGTGCCTTGAACGGCGAAGATCGAAAAGAGCTTTTATTAAAGGTTGAGGAAATGGTCAAGAAGCAAATGAATTCATTTCACATCTTGGTTCCTGCAAATGAAGGGAAGCTTCTCTCGAGGCTCAAAAATGAAACTATAATAAAACGACTTGAATTCATTGAGGAATGCCAGGCGTACGAGATAGCAGGACATCACCTGGAAGATCATCAAATCAGCGGTATCATCGCGAAATTTCATAAACAGAAGGGAAGCAAGTAATGTTTGATCAATTAGTACATGGAGAGGTATTAAAACCTCTTGTGAAAAAAGTGGAAGATTCAGTAAATCATATTCATAAAACAATTGATGAACGTGCTGAGAGTAACCAGTTTAAAGTGCTCAGGGCATTTCAGAAGCATAAGGTAAGTGACTCGCATTTCATTCCATCCACTGGTTATGGTTATGACGATATAGGAAGAGATACACTTGAGAGCATTTATGCAGATGTATTTGGCGCAGACGCCGGTTTAGTGAGGCCACAGATCATTTCAGGAACTCATGCTATATCGATCGCACTTTTTGGAGTGTTGAGACCAGGAGACGAATTGGTTTATTTGACAGGTAAACCGTACGACACTCTCGAAGAAATAGTGGGAATCCGGGGGACTGGAACAGGTTCATTGAAAGACTTTAATATCTCATACAAATGTGTGGATCTGGATGAGTCTGGTAAGGTAGATTATGCCAAGGTACAACAGTCCATTTCCCCAAAGACAAAAATGGTGGGGATTCAGCGTTCGAAAGGATATGCGAACCGTCCATCCTTTTTAATAGAAGAAATTAAAGAAATGATCACCTTTGTTAAAGAAATTAATCCTGAAATAGTGGTTTTTGTAGATAATTGCTACGGGGAATTTGTAGAGGAACTGGAACCCTGCCACGTCGGAGCTGATCTTATGGCGGGATCACTCATTAAAAATCCTGGCGGTGGCCTTGCCAAAACAGGTGGTTATATAGTTGGCAAGAAAGAAATTGTTGAAGCCTGTTCCTACAGGATGACGTCGCCTGGAATCGGAGCGGAAGCGGGTGCCTCCCTCTATAGTTTACAAGAAATGTATCAAGGTTTTTTCCTTGCACCTCATGTAGTGGCACAGTCTTTGAAAGGAGCTGTTTTCACTTCTGCATTGTTAACAGAGTTAGGGATGAATACAAACCCGTCTCCAATGGAGAAACGAACGGACCTGATTCAATCCGTTCAGTTTGACGATAGGGATAAGATGATTTCATTCTGCCAGGCAATTCAGTTTGCTTCTCCAATCAATTCACATTTTACGCCGTATCCCAATTACATGCCGGGTTATGAAGACGATGTCATTATGGCTGCAGGTACTTTCATTCAGGGTTCAAGTATCGAATTATCGGCAGATGGACCAATTCGACCGCCATACACAGCCTATGTACAAGGCGGATTAACGTACTCACATGTGAAGATTGCTGTTTGTACAGCAATAGACAATTTAATCGAAAAAGGTTTAATCAACATTGTAAAAGGATAATAGGAAAGAAACTGGATAGTCTATACTCGACTATCCTTTTTTTTGAAAGTTGATGTAAGAATTTCTAACATTTGATTGACAGAACATCTAACATTACATATAATGATTACATGAAGGAAAAGAAAAGGAGGAATCAAGATGAGTGGAAGTGAAATTCGTCGAACGATGGCTTTATTTCCTATAAGTATTGTCATGCAGCTCACGGACTTGACGGCTCGTCAGATTCGTTACTACGAAGAGCATGAGTTGATTACACCCGCACGGACAGAGGGAAATCGCAGGCTCTTTTC
>NZ_JABMCR010000438.1 GCF_013179555.1 Bacillus haikouensis | reverse complement strand
ATGAGAAAACCTATAAAGAACAACCAGCCAGAAGGGGGAGAAATTCAGGATACTGACAAACAACCCCTTATAAGTAAAGCCATAGGCCCTGTAATCAGACTTGATTAATTGAAACATTACTCTCACTCCCATATAAGTGTTTCATTCAGCTTAATAAAGCATTATTAACTTTCTGCTTCAATTTTTTTAGGAACTCGTAAAAATTTGATTACATTCCGGTCCTCTGATCCAGCGCAAAAAAAAAAAAAACAGCTACAAGAGCTGCATAAGTTTCTCACCGTGATAATGTGATTTTTCCAAGTATTTTTTGCTGTGATCATGATCATAGGACGTGTCTAATTTGTAATTGAAGTTAAAATACCAAAACTTATGCCACTTTCTTCTCAAATTGCGTAACATAGAATCGCCTCCATATTATCAATTTTCTTTGCTAGTGATGCTATGGTTCAAGAATATCAGGTAAATGTTAAGGCTGTGTGAAGAGATGGTTAATGATTGTAAAAGAAAGATAACAAACTATTAAAGCTTATGTATCATCATATTTTGTAAGCCCGTTGGAACAAAAACTGCAATCAAAAAGCCTCTACACCAGTCAGTGTAAAGGCTTTGAAATATATTGATTATGATATATTTTTTTCAATCGTATCTTCCTTTTTCGACGAAAGTTCAATGGTAGAAATAGCTTTCCAGATTGTGAAGCCCGAGTAAAAGATGAGTAGTATTCCAGGAATGATGAACATCAAAGCGCCATTCTTCGAATTCATGAAGTTCATAAAGTAACCGATAAACGGGATGGTAAACCCTTTATACTCAGCTACTACGTTCTCCGATAAGACGGGTTCAAGATCCGGTGCATCATTGTTATCTCCTTTGGTTTTGTACATCACATGTTCCCCGTTCTTTACTACGTCCAAGACTCTGTGGGTAATAAGGATGTTCTCTTTCTCCTTGAAGGTAATGACATCCCCTTCCTTGAAACGGGTCAAGTCTCCTCCAGGCTTAACTGCGATGATTGAACCTGTTTGAATGCCCGGCTCCATCGATCCTGACAATACTGTCTTTATTTGATATCCAAAGAACTCCGGCTCCCCTCCGGCAGCCTTTGAAGATACGACTACGAATATCATCATGAACAGGACAGCATACAAGATTACGGTAATACTAGTGCTTACAACTTTTTTCACTACTTTTAAGTTCATTGTTTATCTACCTTACCTTTCTGTTATTCTGGCGAATTATTATCAGTCGAAGAAGGTTCTTCTGCTGATTTTTCAGGATCTTTTTTCTTGACCGGCTGTACATCAGGCTGCGGTTCACTTGCTGCTTTTACTTCGGCTTTTTCTTCAGGCTTTTTTTCAGGTTCTGACTCTGCCGGGGCGGCGGGTTGTTCAGGTTCTTGCTTTTCTTCTACAGGTGGAGACGGTTCTACTATATTTTCTTCTTTATTTTCCTCTTTACTTTGATCTTTATTTGCTGCATCTGGGCTTGTCACTTCCTGTTTTTCTTCTTTTTTAGGTGGTTCGGGCTTGGCTTTACCTCCGCCTTTATCTTCTTCGGGTTTATCTTGTTCACAGGTTATCGTGATGGTCTCACTCCATAATTCATGTCTGATATCTTCTTTGTTTCCGTGACCCGGACGTTGTAAGGCTTTGAATTTGTAGTTTCCAGGCTCGCCGACTGTTGCTTTCAAAGCAGATATTTCTCCATTGATTATCGGCTGTATTTCACCCTCAACAATACTGCTCCCCTTTTTAGGGTTGCCTTTGGCTGCATAGTATACTGAATATTCAGTAGGACCTTCCATTGTACTTCCTGTATTTTTTATCCTTACTGATATTTCAGCAGGTGAACAAGCCTCTATCTTTCTATCCTGTTCATCTGGGAACTTCAAAGAGCTCTTATCCCAGCTACTCCAGGTTCCTGCGGTGATGACGCTGGTCCTTTGGTCTTGGTCGTTAAAATATGCTCCAGTGCTGCCGTTAATGAACGAACTGGTTATGGTGGTTGCGTACCAGATGGCTATTATCTGGCACAGCAGCTTCCACTTTTTGAATGAGGTTTTATGTTTTTTTGTTCTTGTGTATCTTATGGGGATCACATCCTTTGGATATGTGATGGAATTTAAGTTCCTGCAGAAGACAGATTTAATCTTTTCTATCCTCTGCAGGAATTTAAATGTTGATATTAAGAAAGGCGGGTGGGAACCACCCACCTTCCTATAAAAGATTATTTATCTTTCTTCGCCATCAGTTTGCATACCAGTAAATGTCCATTCCAGATTCAGTGAATCTTGTTGGAACTCATTTTGGTCAGAGCCATCATCAACAAATTCAAATTGTACGTATAGTAAATCACTGGAACCTGCTACTAATCCTTTGCTACCCCATTCATCTCCAATGATAGTCTCCCATGTATCTTCTACAGCTTCAGGAGAC
>NZ_JABMCR010000437.1 GCF_013179555.1 Bacillus haikouensis | reverse complement strand
GGTTATCGGTTGGACTGGAAGACACAGATGAGTTAATCGAGGATCTGCGGCAGGGATTGAATTCAATCAGGATAAGATCGGCACCTGATAGAATCATTCACCTATAAAGGAGGGATAATATGAAACCGCTCATACAATCGTTGAAAGAGAGAATTTTGTTAGCTGATGGAGCGATGGGGACCTTATTGTATTCATACGGTGTGGATCGATGTTTCGAGGAATTGAATCTTTCCCATCCGGATGAAGTATTCAAGATTCATAGAGATTATATAGAGGCAGGGGCGGATATCATCCAGACCAATACGTATGGGGCAAATTATCAAAAGCTTTCGAGGTACGGATTGGAGGATACTGTCAAGGAAATAAACACCGCAGCAGTCAGGCTGGCTAAAAAGGCTGCAGGTGCCGACACCTATGTTGTAGGGACAATTGGCGGGATTAGAGCGATAAAACAGAATATTCCCCTCGAAGAGATCAAAAGAAGTTTCCGTGAACAGCTATACTGTCTGCTGCTTGAAGGAGTCGATGGAATCCTCCTTGAAACGTATTATGATTTGGAAGAATTGACGACAGTCGTTAAGATTGCCAAGCGGGAAACAGATCTTCCTGTCATAGCGCAGGTATCGATGCATGAATCGGGAGTACTTCAAAACGGAATGAGTGTAAATGCTGCGCTTCGGGAACTGGAAATGATCGGAGCGGATGTTGTAGGAATCAATTGCAGGATGGGACCTTATCATATGGTTTCATCATTGGAGGAAGTTCCAATTCCTAATCATGCATTTCTATCAGTCTATCCTAACGCAAGCATGCCTAACTATGAAGAGGGCAGATTCTATTATTCTGCAGAGCCGGAATATTTCGGCGAAATAAGCAATGATCTCCGTGAGCAGGGGGCAAGGATTATAGGAGGATGCTGCGGGACCACACCTGAGCATATCCGGGCTGTGGCAACAAAATTAACCAGCAGAGTGCCGGTCACGGATAAGGTGGTGAAAGCAAAAAAATCTGTACAGCTTACATCACCGCCAGTTAAAGAAAAGTTGCTTCATCAAAAAGTAAAAGAGAAGAAAACGGTCATTGTGGAGCTTGATCCCCCTAAGCACCTCGACACCAGTCTTTTCTTTCAAGGGGTTAAAGCGTTGAAGGAAGAAGGCATCGATGCCATCACCCTGGCAGATAACCCTTTAGCTTCCCCGCGGATTGGGAATGATGCAATCGGGACGATCGTTAAGGAAAGGTACGATCTTACGCCGCTTGTTCATATCACATGCAGGGACAGAAATTTGATCGGCCTTCAATCCCACTTGATGGGGATTCACACTCTGGGGATTCACAATATTTTAGCTATTACTGGGGATCCCGCCAAGATAGGGGATTTCCCGGGGGCAGCTTCTGTCTACGACTTATCAAGTCTGGAGCTGATTGAATTAATCAAGCAGAATAATGAAGGAATATCATTCTCCGGAAAATCACTCAGACAAAAAACACAGTTCTCAGTTGGAGCGGCATTCAATCCTAATTTCAGGCATTTGGATGCTTCAGTAAAACGTCTCGAGAAGAAAATAAATGCGGGAGCCGATTACTTTATATCTCAGCCGGTATTTGGTGTAGAAGAGCTGTACCAAGTCTATGAATCCACCAAACATTTAAATACGCCGATCTTCATTGGGGTCATGCCTTTATTGAGTTCAAGGAATGCAGAGTTCCTTCACCACGAAGTACCAGGCATCAAAGTCCCGGTGGAAACGAGAAAGAGGATGAAGGATGCAGGTACAGACCCCGTTCATACAAGGGCAGCCGGATTGCGTATTTCCAAAGAACTATTAGATGCAGCTCTTAAGTTGTTTAATGGAATCTATCTGATTACGCCTTTTGTCCGATACGATATGAGTATAGAATTACTTCAGTATATAAAAGAAAAAGCCGGGAAAGAATTGGAGGTTCCATATGGTCAGCACATTATTTGAAGAACAGCTTAGAAAGAAGATACTCGTCCTCGACGGGGCTATGGGAACGATGCTCCAGGAAGCCTGCCTGACACCTGAAGACTTCGGTGGTGAGGAGTTGGATGGGTGCAACGAACATCTTGTCCTTACTGCGCCGGGAGTCATTGACAACATTCACAGGGAATATTTGCTTGCTGGAGCGGATGTTATTGAAACCAACACATTTGGCGGTACTCCCGTTGTACTGGATGAATATGAAATAGGTTCTAAAGCGTACGAAATAAACAAAACCGCGGCAGAAATAGCAAGAAAAGCGGCTAACTCCTTCACTACTTCCGAATGGCCAAGGTTTGTAGCCGGTTCCATGGGACCGACCACAAAAACGTTATCGGTAACCGGAGGAATCGATTTCGACGCTTTATCCGACAACTACCGCATACAGGCGAAGGGATTGCTGGATGGTGGTGTCGATGTTTTGTTATTGGAGAC
>NZ_JABMCR010000436.1 GCF_013179555.1 Bacillus haikouensis | reverse complement strand
GGGAGATTTTGTATTAGGCTTTGTTTTAATGATATTTGAAATGATAGTGAATACTCTTGGAGGTATAAATAGCAGTATTTATTTTTCGATGATCGGAGATTTTGAGCAGGCCAAGGAAGTGCTTGATAAGAGGTGGTTTTTAGCTTATATGGCTATTTATGTTTTTGTAATGTATGACAGTTATCGGAGGGCAGTTGAGTATAACAAAGCATATCTATTAGCTTATAGGGAGAAAACACAGGATTTGAATATATTTGATCTTGCACCATTGGGTATAGGTAACTTAGACAAAACTTCTCCTGCTAATGCAGTTATCTGGTCAGCCCTTTCAAGCGGTGTTTCAGCTATGTATTATAAGAATATGCCTAACTTAATTTTCAGCTTGTTTTGGATAGGTATACTCAGTTATAAGTCCCGTCTGCTCGAAGGTATTCATTATGCATTTATAATGGATTTTTCCAAGACGAAAGAGGTATTAGATCCTCAATGGTTTCTATTTTTCCCATCTGTTTATGTATTTGTTATCTACCACACTTATATATTAAGCATTTACAATAATAAGTCTTATGACCTGACACTCTCCAGATTTCTGAAAAAGGATTTTCAAAAAATAGACTTCCCTTTGCCGATAAAGGAGGAATGAAATTGTATATTATTGCAAGTTTTGATTATTCTCCGGCATTGGAAATTGCACTTACGGAACTAATGGAGAACGAAATACCCCAAAGTAATATCCTCGCCCTTCCTTTAGACAAATTAACAGAGTCACCACGTTTATTTGATAGCATTCATTATGCAGATGGAACCAGTCTGGTAGACCTTGCTGGAATATTAGGTTGTATTTTTATGCTTCTTGGTTCTATCTACGGTTTTGTTTTAGAATGGGGGCCAATAATCTGGGCACTTATTGGGCTTGTTGTTGGGGGGATTACTGGTTTTTTCATAAAGTGGTTATATATCAAGGCAAAGTACAAAAGAAGGTTTAGCAAAAGCAAGACGGAAGTATTTGTAATGATCTACACAAGTGAAGATAACAAAGTCCATAAAATAAAAGAAATTCTCTGGCAGCATAACGCCCAGGGAATGACAGTGTATCGAGGATCGTAAAGTACTCTATTTCTTCAGCTAAAGGGGTCGCTGGTTTAATAAGGAATAACGCTTTTTTTGTTAATGTTTGAGGGAGTTGATTTATCGTACGATCGACAGAATTCATTTTTTTTAATAAGCGGGTTATTACCTCCCCCCATTATTCACTATACATAGGATTCGCGCAGTTCTTTTTGTCATACCAAAATTGGATAGGTGTACTTGGCGAGGATTTTAGATGGTATTGATGCGTATAGTTCCGGTAATAATCTCAAATCAAACTTATGTAACTATTATGGGTTATTTATTGCGTTTCCCCTAAAGTGGGCGAGAGCGGAAGATATCAGGCAACTGGTCTTCCGCTCTATTTGTATTTTGCTTAACAAAGGAGATGAAGTTGATGGTAAAATAATGGTAATAAAAGGAGAGTGAAAATTGAATAAATATTATAATTTTATATCGATCATCATATGCGGATTTGACTTAGTTGTTTATATTTTATTTTTTAACGGAATTGATTTAGTTTCAGATGAAGTCGTCTTCCCTTTAATGATAGGCGGTTCAATTATGGGGATTGTTTTTTCGGGGTTAGGAAGTAAAGGAATTACAAGAAACATAGGTATTTTTGGGAATGCTTTTGTTCTTTTGTTTACAGTGATTGTTCCACTAATAGTACGTACTTTTATATGGAATACACCTTAACCAACAGTTCATAAACGGGTCATCAGTTAATCAAAGGGGTGCATGCCTCAGAATGAATGGTGGCCTATTTAATCTTAGTTGAGTTTAATATAAGTAATGGTGGGATTAATTGGTGGACATTTTACGAATTATTTTTATTTGTGGAATAACTTATGGTCTTACTTCGTTCTATTCCGTTAGGTGGAATTGGTTTTGTACTTGCTTTTGGAATTATTCTGGGATGTCTTGTGAGAGTACTTTATCTTTTAAATGAGATTCGCCAGGAACTTCTGAGAAAATAAAAGTCAATCAAGATATTAACCAAACTTAAGGTGGATTCAAATGGATAAACGAGTTCAGATTGACTTTGATATAGATTTAACCTTAACAGTAATATATGAAGAATGAATAAATAACTAAAGGGGTGGAAGCTATGCTGACTAAACCGGAGATAAACGAGTATGCTCCATATTATAAAGGATATGTGAGCAGCGTACCAGAAGGAGATCTGCTCAAGATTCTTGATGTTCAACTAAAGGAAACCATGTATTTGTTAAAAGATTTAAGCGAGGAAAAGGCCATGTATCGGTATGCTCCGGAAAAATGGACAATCAAGGAAGTCATCGGCCACATTACCGATACGGAGCGCATTATGTGCTACCGCCTTCTCTG
>NZ_JABMCR010000435.1 GCF_013179555.1 Bacillus haikouensis | reverse complement strand
CTGAAGACTTCATGTTTAATAAAATCGGCACCGTTCAAACAGAGGGTGATCATCTAGCCGATTTCAGTTCAAGAGGACCTTCTAAATTTAATTATGATATCAAACCTGAAGTGACAGCTCCTGGAGTCGGTGTTCAATCCACTGTTCCTTCTTACATGGTAAACCCTGAGGATGTGGACAACTATGAGTATGCGTATCAGCGATTATCAGGAACTTCCATGGCTGCTCCTCAAGTAGCCGGGATCGCTGCCCTCCTACTAGAATCCAATCCAGATTTACAGCCAGAAGACATAAAAACAATCCTGATGAATACGGCTGATCCTTTATACGGGGATTATAGCGTTTTTGAAGTGGGTGCAGGAAGAGTCGATCCATATGAAGCGATCCATTCATCCATGCAATTCCAGGTAATCGATGAAACAACCAACATTGCAAATGGGGAAGAAGTCATCATTGATGAGAAAACAGGCTCCATCAGCTTTGGTCTCCAATACAACGATGGGAAACATATTCGTGATCAGCGCACAATACAAGTAAGCAATCATGGCAAGGAAAATAAAACCTTCACAGGAAAGGTTGAATTTACAAGTCATTCCCTTGATGCAAACAAGAACGGTGTTCAGGTTGGGTTTGATAAGAAGATTTCGGTTAAACCCGGAAAATCTAAGAAAACCAATGCCTTTGTTACGATTCCAAAAACAGCAGATCAAGGGTTTTACGAAGGATACATCACCTATGAAAATGAAAACGATTCAGATGAAATCTATCAAATACCGTTTTCGATCCGTGTTGCTGGAGAAGGATTTGATTTCTTAGTATTTGATAAACAAGTATTAACCACCAATCCAGGAAGCTATTTTGGATTTTTCCCTGTTGCTGCCTTTGGTTTCCAGTTAAATTCCAACGTGGAGCAAGTGGATGTTGTGTTAGCTGATGGAAAAACAGGTGAAGATATTGGATATGTCGGAAACTTCGATGGAAGTGACTTACAAATCGGTGTCCCATATGGACTGTACGGATATGGCGGGAATTATTATCCGTTTACAGGAGATGAGGATTATCCCGTCCACCTAAAGGAAATGTTCGCCAAACAAGGACACTATAAATTGAAATTTATTGCAACGAATGAAAATGGCAGAACCTTTACTGAAGAAGAAGACATTTTTGTCGATAATACGAAACCAGAATTTAAAACGAGTATTGATGATAAACTTGTTTATGAATTCTCAGAAGATCAAGAATCCTACCCAGTAACCGGAACATTAATTGACAAGGAAGTAAAGGATATTCAAGATGCAGGTATTAACATTAGTCAGGCAGATAATTTCATCTATGAATATTTGTACACGATGCTTCCTGAATATAGAATCTTCCCCGATGAAGATGGTACGTTTGAAATGGATATCCCTCTTGTCAGACAGACATATAATATAGCAGGATTGGATGCCCTTGATGCTGCGACGAACAAAACGGAAAAAAAGACGTATAATTTTCTTCCTGAAGGTACTTCCTACATGACAGGAACCTACGATAAGAAGTCCGCTAAACCTGGAGACACTGTTACATTTACAATGACGGCAAACAATGTTAAACAATTAAAAGAAGCGAAGTTCACTTTATACTTTACTGATTCAATGGAAATCCTCGATATTAAAAAAAATGATGCGTTATCCAGTTACGATGTAGATGTACAAACTGATATGTCTATTGGTTCAGTTTCTAATGCAAAGGTAGACCTTACCCTTAACGGAGATCAAGAGATTACAGGAGAACTTCCAATGCTGGATGTCACCTTTAAAGTGACCGATAAGAAATGGACTGACTTTGCAGGGTTCAACTTTACCAGTAATCGATACATTGACACGAATGGAGACACTATCCAAGCACAAGGATATATTGAAGGTTTGAAGCTACTCAAACAAACGGGTATCATCGGTGGGGGATTTGTCGGCCAAGGTTTCTTAAATCCTGACACTTCCGTTGATTTTTCGAGAGACTATACGAAAGTTGGTGCTTCCGTTGCGTTGATTAGTCCAGACGGAAAAGAATACACAGCTGGAATTACTAATAGAGCAGGCTTCCGTTTCGATAACATACCGGTAAATCCTGAACCATATACACTAAAAGTGAATATCCCGGGTCACTTCACATATTTTAAAGAAATCATGGTGAATAAAGAGGAAGATGGAGAAATTACCGGGACATTGACATCCATCACTGCGTTTACGTATGCAGGTGACGTGAATCAAGACGATGTCATTGATATATTCGATGCGCTATACCTGAAAGAAAAATGGCAGACGGATGATCGTTCTGCGGACATCAATTTAGATGGCATTGTCGATCAGAAGGATTGGAGTTATGTAGAAACGAATTATCTGACGAGAAACCATACATTGGATGAATTAAAGGATGCTGTTGAGAGTCACCAAGGTATGACATTGGA
>NZ_JABMCR010000434.1 GCF_013179555.1 Bacillus haikouensis | reverse complement strand
TGATAATTGTAAAAAAAGTAAAATAACAGCTTATATTTCCTGAATAATCAGCATCAACCTTATACCTTAAGAAAGAAGGGATCCCATGCAATTTGCCAGTGACATACAGAAGATATTAAATAAAGACAACTGGAAAAAGGTCAACCGCAAGCTGATCGCAAAAATGTTGTCGGAGTATATGTACGAAGATATGATTCAGCCTGAAATACTTGGAGAAGAGGGAAAAACGATTACGTATTCCTTGCAGGTATCACAGGACAAACAGTATCGTTACCAGGCACAGAAACGATTCTTCGACAGCTTCGATGTGAAGCGGGACACGATTGAAATCAGGGAAGGTGAAGAAAACAAGCAGGCAGACAGTGCGATTGAATTGTTAATCGATCTGCAGGGAATTATACCGATGTCATCTGAAACCGTCGGCCATCTGATTAAAGAACTGAACGCCACATTGATTGCGGATGCACATCTTCTCGGGAAAAACCAGAAATCATCGGACGAGCTGATTCACGTCGATTATGCCGATCTTGAAGGTTTTATGACCGGACATCCCTGGATTACATACAACAAAGGCCGAATCGGATTCGGATACGATGATTATCTGAACTTTGCACCTGAGCATCAGAAAGAAATCCGCCTTTCCTGGATAGCTGTTGCAAAAAAGATCGCTGCCTTCCAATCCATCGATGGACTGAAATATGAAGAGTTGCTTGCTGAGGAACTGTCAGAAAAAGAAAGATCCTCTTTTGAAGAAAAAATAATCGTACAAGGGGAAAATCCTGCAGATTATTTCTTTATGCCTGTGCACGAATGGCAGTGGAAAAATGTCCTGATTCAGAACTTCCCGGAGGAACTTGCCGAAAAAACAATCATTCCGTTAGGAGAAGGAAACGACTGCTACTTGCCGCAGCAGTCGATCCGGACGTTCGTGAATATCACTCACAAAGAGAAGCATCATGTAAAGCTGCCGATGAGCATTCTCAATACGCTCGTTTACAGAGGTCTTCCTTCAGAACGCACCCTGATTGCGCCGCAGGTAACAGAGCTCATCAAAGGCATCGCGGATCATGATACATTCTTGAAAGACGAATGCCGCGTCATCCTTCCTGGCGAAAACGCGAGCATGAATGTCGATCACCGATATTATACCGGAGTGAAACAGGCTCCGTATCAATACTTGGAAATGCTCGGGACGATTTGGAGGGAAAGCATTTATACGTATCTGGATGAAGGGGAACAAGCGATCACGCTGGCTGCTCTTTTATACGAAGATCATGATCATAAACCGTATGTGCAGAGCCTGATTGAAGACTCCGGACTCCAGGCGGAAGAATGGATGAAGACATTCTTCAAGGTGGCCATGGACCCGCTTCTTCACTACTTGTATCAATATGGGACGGTATTCTCTCCACATGGTCAGAATACCATCATCGTTCTAAAAGATTCCGTGCCGCACCGTTTGGCCATCAAGGATTTCGTCGACGACGTCAACATTTCAGATCAGGACTTCCCTGAACTCCGGGGCTTGTCGAAGGAATTCAAAGAGGTGTTAAGAAGTGAACCGCCGGAAGGATTGACCCAATTCATTTTCACAGGTTTATTTATCTGCCATCTGCGTTATCTGAGCCATATCCTTATCAATCATGAGCTGATGGAAGAAGAACTATTCTGGGGTCTGCTGGCTCAATCCATCCAGGATTATCAAGACAGATTCCCTGAACTTGGGGAACGTTTCGCCTTGTTTGACTTTTTTAAGCCGAAGCTGACGAAACTTTGTCTGAACCGTAACCGCATGGTTGATTACGGGTACTCGGATGGAGACGATCGCCCGCACGCTTCAGAATTCGGAAAAGTAAACAATGCCCTCTCCCTTTTTAAAGAAAAAGCAACGGTTCAGTAAGGGAAGAATCATTAACGGATCAACTCTCTTGGTCCCAGGGAAAGAAGGTTTAGCATATGAGTGTAATCGTACAGAAATTCGGAGGGACCTCTGTGGGTTCCCCAGCAAGCATTAAACGAATGGCTTCAAGGGTGATGGAGGAAAAGAACAGGGGGAATGACGTCGTCGCGGTCGTTTCAGCCATGGGGGATACAACAGATACACTGACAACTCTGGCAAATGATGTGTCCTCACAGCCGGCAAAAAGAGAAATGGATATGCTCTTGTCGACAGGAGAGCAGGTAACAACCGCTCTCCTGGCCATGGCCCTTCAGGAAAAAGGAGCAGAATCCATTTCGTTTACCGGCGGCCAGGCAGGCATTCTGACTGATTCTGTTCACGGCAATGCCAAAATCAGAACGATTAATCCGGAGCCGATCATGAAGGAACTCCGTACGGGTAAAATTGTCGTAGTGGCCGGTTTTCAAGGGATAACGGAAGAAGGATCTATCTCTACATTGGGGAGGGGCGGATCCGACACCACGGCTGCGGCACTCGCAGCCAAGCTTGGAGCGGAGCGCTGCGACATCT
>NZ_JABMCR010000433.1 GCF_013179555.1 Bacillus haikouensis | reverse complement strand
CACGGTGGTGCTTTTTTCTGGCAGGTAAACAAATTCCAATTTGGTTTGTTTTGGTTCCTGCAACGTTGATGTCGGCTATTATCACGCTAACGGGGCTGAAGCTCAGTCCACAAATCATTCTGATGATGGTTGATGGGTCCATTACCAATGAGAATTGGGGACAATTTGTTCCCTTTTTATCCTGGCTGCCATGGGGGATATCGCTGGGGATAGCAAGCTTAGCCTATTATGTAAAAAGGCGGGGACGATGCAAGCATTGCGGTCAACTTTAACTCATTTTGATAACTCACAACAGGAATGTAACATAAGTATATCCTTAAATTTATGGGTAATAGAAGAGACAACTCTTATTTGATAAAAAACGGCAGATAACGTTATATGACATACCTATGCCTAATGAAGAAGGGTCCTCATTAGGTTTTTTATTTTACAAACAAAACTTTATTCTCCAGTTATTCCTTTAAGGGCCATAGTGGAACAAGAAATAGTAAGATGAGCTAGTAAAAACGATGAATTTTTAGTCCAATATAAAGTATAGAGGGGTGTTCAAAATATGAATAATCAACTTTTGGAGTCACCACTCATCTGTTGGTTCGCTTCCAAATACGCCATACATAAATAAATGTGTAAATTCTTTTCGGATTTCCACATCCAAGTTTTCTCTTACCTGGGGGTTACTCATCATCATAGATAGAGAATTCATGTACATCATAATAGCTTTTGCCGAAACCCCCTGTGCAATATCTCCCTCTGCTTTTCCTTGATTTATTAACTTTACAAATATCGGAAGGGATCTTTTTTCAGATAATTCTTCTATATATTGTCTAAAGTCAGGATCTTCAAACATGAAATTTTTCAATCCCTCACTATTTAACATTTCTTGATTTTTATACGATATTGATATCATTTTCTTAACTTTATCTTTAAAAGGCATCTCTTCATTATCAATGAGATCCTGAATCTCCTCAAATACTTCTTCTGACACTTGATAAAAAACTTGTTTCGCCAGCTCTTCTTTACTCCCAAAAAAATTATATATTGATGCTGGTGATACGCCAGCTCGTTCTGCGATTTCTCGTACACCAATCTCTCTTAAGTTTCGAGTTCCAACAAGATCTGTTAATGCATGTACAAGCTGCTTTTTTTTCTCATTTCTTCTTTTTTCAAACCCATTCATTATCTAATCACCTCACTAAGCATTTTAATACAATTTTATGGAACAAATCAAATATTTTGTTACATAAAGTATAGACAAAAAAGTTTAAAGTTGATAATATGTAACAAATAGTTTATTTTGTTATATAATTATTTAGTGAATGGAGTGAAATCAATGGAATTTCAAGAAATACTGGTTTGGGCTTTTCAGCGGCATCTAAATCCGTTAAGTTGGTATATTCGACCCGTCTTTTTAATCGTATTAGTCTATTTTGCATATAAACGCAGCTGGGAAGGTGTTATCATAACTTTTGTGTTCATGATGAGCAGTATGGTCTGGTTTCCAGCACCAGAGACGATTAACCCGCAAATGCAGGAAGTTTTGGAATACGAACAAATGCTTTTAAGTGACCCTGTTTCAGCTATTCTTACGATCGCTGTAATGATGGTTTCTGTGGGTTTAATCTTGATATCTTTTTGGAAGCATTCACTTAAACTTGGTTTGATCATATTGAATGTCAGTCTAATTGGAAAAGTAATCCTGTCGTTACTATTCACAGGCGAAAATGGATGGGGGCCTCTAGGCACCAGTATTTTTGGGCTAATTTTGGTAAATGGTGTCGGTGCGTTCATAATGTATAGAAAGCGAAAAAGTAATAAGTAAACTAAAGATGTGTGTTTATTCAGGAAAAGGGCTCAAGAGTTCAAGAGAGGGGCTGCTACGGCAATCCCTTATTTCTTATTCAACAAACGGAGCAGGTTAATGGAATAAGGTGGTCTATTTCGAAACATTAGTAAGGAACCTTCGTCTAAGTAATATATAGCTAATCCAAAGTCGTATTATTCTAAAGAAAGAGAAAGGGGACAGTATGTTTAAAACTTTATCAGGCAAACTTGCTGCTGTAATCTTATTGGTTTTTGTTATCGAGTTTATTGTATTTATGGTATCTGTATTTTCTAATAATGGTTTCGGAGCAATTGTGAATTTTATTCAATTTGCACCTATAACATCAATTTTAGGTTTGATATTTGGTTTGTTAGGCACTAAAAGAGAAACCGGTTTAGGCAAAACAATATCAATAATTACCTTAATCATTAGTATCATTTTTGTGGTTATCTCCTTGTTCCTTTTGTTCGGTTATTCATTTGGAGGATAGAGGAGCCTCTTCAATTAAAGGGGGCGTTTATTGAAGAACGTGTCCTTTTCCTGTATCGGGCCATTTAATGGAACATGGGAATTGCTCAGAATCATGATATTTGAAATAATTGGTATTATGCTGAAGAAGAAATTAAATAAATAGAGGTGAATTATTTTATGAAGCGAGT
>NZ_JABMCR010000432.1 GCF_013179555.1 Bacillus haikouensis | reverse complement strand
AATTCTGTATATTTTTAGTATAATAGGTGACCTTCTTGATTTTTCAAAAGGGGTAGAGGTTCTATTTTTCCAATGAAAAGGACAGGTTCCCTGGCAATATGAGCCTGGGTGACCTGTCCGACTCTGAAAATAGTAGAATCAAACCCGTACTTTCCGAAGTAGAATCCTTATCCTTGTTCTTTTTCTTCAAGATCATCTGGATAGACAACTTCTCCAAATGTTTCGCCTGTTGTCTCATCCTCAACATTAATTGTGACAGAGTATTCATCTTCGCTGACGCCGTCATACATTTGATAAAGCATGCCTGACATGCCAAGACTCATAGTGGCAAATGCGTCCATGCTGTTTTCATATTTCTCTTTATTTACAACCATCGTAAATTCAGAGAACGAATCATTGTGCGTGATATCTTTAATTGATACAAAGTCTTCGCTCGTTTTAGTTTCCTCAATCGTTTCATCGATGCTCGCTGAAATTTCCTTCAGCATCTTTTTATGAGTGGATTTAGACATTTTGTATGTAATCGAACCGTCCTCATTCTTCGTTACTTCCTTAATGCCATTTTCTTTTGCCTCAGCTTTGATTGTATCAAGGCTTTCATCTTCGAACATCGAAGACGGCAGCGTTACTTCAACATTAAATAACTTCTTATCTACTTCCACACTTTCGTCTTTCTTCGCCGTATCTTTCTTACTTTCATTTTTGCTTGTTTCTTCTGAAGAACAAGCAGCTAATAGAATAAGTGTTGCCAAAACCATCAGTATTTTCTTCATATATAACTTCCTTTCTTTCAATTACATTACAATAGTGTAACAGATATATTTCAATTAAACTACCTGATAGGAACAATTCTATATATTGGCAGGGTAACAATTCTTATTACTTACTCGCTGTGATAATACGCATTTATTTAAGTACATTCCATACGCGTTATCTTTTATTTCTGCAAATCAAGATGATCGTAGTTCAATATCAGATTGATAGATTTTTCATTAATTGGTATAATATTCATACAGCAATAGCTTAAGCTGGTTAGAGCGTTCTGAAGTTGTTTCAGAAAGGTGCAGGTTCGAATCCTGCTTGTTTAAGAGAATGATAAACGGGGTGTTCTTTTAAACAAGCAGGGATCGGAAGCGTTGGTCATATCAACAGTATAAGCTCGTTTATCCGCCTTATTGGCGGTTTTTTTATTGTAAGCTCGTTGTTTTAACAAACAATTAAAAGGAGAAGTTCTGATATGGAAAATTTGTTTAAACGTATTTATAAAAATGAACTTGCGGTGATGCTGACAATGCTATTATTGCTGATGCTCACCACTTTCGGTCTTACACTGATGTATGAGCACGTGCCTATATTGATCCATAAGAGCATTTATCAAAACTCAAGCTTTTGGGAAAGCTTCCTGATCAATCTTCATAATTCCATGTTTGATTTTTTATTTCTTGGAGTGATTCTTTATTATTTTACGGACCGAATTAATGAAAAAAGAAAAATAAAAGAGTACAAAGAAAATATAGAGGACGTAAGGTTTTGGTTTAAAGAAGAAGCCACGAGCAAAATCATCGCGAATATCAACAGACTGAACAAAAGTGGATATACCAGTATTGATCTTTCGAAATGCTTTTTGAAAGGTGCATACCTAAAAGAAGTGAAATTAATCAACAGTCAGTTGATGGGGGCAGTGCTCGAAGGTTCAAATCTAAGGTCTGCTATATTAAATGGATCCGACTTTAAAGGCGCAAAAATGCATTATACAAACCTTAAAGGTTCATCGCTAAAAAATGCAAAAATGAAATATATCTTCTGTAACGAAACGAATTTCACAGGCGCACAACTAGACGATACAGACTTACGAAATGCACGTTTGATTAACTCCAATTTTAAAAGCGCCATTCTCAAAGGTGCGGACCTTAAGGGAGCCACATTTGAAAACTCTGAGTTTGTAAAAGCTAACTTTATTGGAGCCGAAAATATTGATATTAATGAGATTATCAAAGCGAAAACGTTGGTGGGCGCAAAATTCGATGAGGAAATTAGAAGGGAAATTGAGAAGTTGAAACCGGAATTGTTTCGTTCGTCGGGGAAATGACGATTGAAAAGCTACTGTTCGTTATGAAGGTGGAGATTCATGCATTCAACTTCTCACTTAGCAGTCCTTTTAACTTTATCTTCATGTTGAGTGATCATGGGTTGTTGTTGAATGAGATCCGGGAGTATGGACGGCAGCAACTGAAGACGGTTGGGTGGGGATAGAGAATAAAACCAGGAGCTGGTAACTAAATCAGGAAAGGTCCATCCCTCAGCTTGTAGCTGAAGAATGGACCTTTTTTCTATGTTATTCTATCCCAATCTGTTGCCCGTGTTTTCTATCACTAATTAGTGATAATCTCAATTTTATTATCCTTATGAACATCCTCCGTACCGGCCTCCAAAGCAGTCTTGTAGTAGCTGCATTTATGCTCGATGACTTCCATTGTTTGCTGCAGTTCTTTGATCTTTGCTT
>NZ_JABMCR010000431.1 GCF_013179555.1 Bacillus haikouensis | reverse complement strand
TTTCCGATTTGGTTTACAAAGGCTTGAAGAAGAGAAGTGAAGCAGTGGAGGCACCGCTAAATATCATTGCCTGTGAAAATATGATCGGCGCCAGTGCTTTCTTAAAAGAAAAAGTGTACGAGAAAGCAGCCGCGGAAGAGAAAGCCCAATTCGATAAGCTGTTTGCATTCCCGAATGCAGCGGTGGACAGGATTGTGCCTAATCAAACGAATGACGATCCGTTAATGGTCCTAGTGGAACCTTTCTATGAATGGGTAGTCGACGCATCAGCCATGATTGGAGAAGTACCTAATATAGGTGGAGTGAAGTTTGTAGAGGATTTGGCACCTTATATCGAACGTAAATTATATACGGTCAACACAGGGCACGCATCCATTGCATATCTGGGGTACCTTAACGGATTCCATGCAATTGACAAAGCCGTTAGGAGTGAAGTAATCAATCAAGTCGTATCAGGTGCGTTAAAAGAAACGGGTGAAGTCATTATTGAAAAATACGGTTTTGACCAAGATGATCACCTGGATTATATCAATAAAATTCTCAGCCGATTCGAAAACCCATTCATTATCGACGATGTGACAAGGGTTGGCCGTTCACCATTAAGAAAACTCGGAAAGGATGACAGGTTATTCGGTCCGGCTTTAAGCTTCTTCGAGTTATTTAAAGAAGTACCCGAGAACCTTACACACGTTATTGCTGCGGCTTTACTTTTTGAAGTGGAAGAAGACGGAGAAGCGGTCGAGTTAAAAAATTTGGTCGAGGCTTCGGGTGCTGCGAATACTTTAAGTGAGATTACGGGGCTGGATAAGAATCATCCGATTATTTTGCAGGTAGAGACGGTTTATAGAAAGTTAAAAGGCAGGAAGTAAAGTGAAATAGCTAGAAGCAGTGGCTGGCCGCCGCTGCTTTTAATTTTTCTCATATATGCAGCCGGTATCCCTCTTAAACGGAAAGAACCAGCGCCAATGCACATTTCTTTACCTCTGAACTCAAAACCCGTATAATCGTAAAAATAGATAAAACAACCTGTTTCTCTTAGTTGCACCAACAACGGAAGTAACCTGCTGTATTGACAGTCAAGGTTACTTTTTTCATGAAAAGGGTACGATATAAGAAATCGAAAGTAACGGTAAAGGTATGATGAGTGTATGAAGCATTTACATAGACAACATGTTTGGCTGGGGAGGTTTCTGGCGTCTGACCCGGGACGGAAGAGGTTTCAGCAGGCAGGGAAAGCAACGATCAGTTTGATTTCTGCAGTGTTTACGATGCTTTTTCTCCTCAATCTATGGGATTATCAGGCAATCACCCCTGCAATTGTGTCGGGGATGGTCGGTATGCTCGGGGTCATGATCGTGATGGATGATACCGAGGGGAAAAAAAAGGTGACGACGTTATTAATCGGTGTGTCGGTTGCCATTGGAATTACAGTGGGATCTTTGTTGGCACATTACAGCCTTTTGGTGAATGGGCTGATGGTGCTGGTAATATTCTCGGCATTTTATTTTTCACGGTTTGCGATCCGTTATTTTTCAATGGGGATGGCTGGTTTCATGGCCCTCTATATTTCGTTCATATTGCAACTGAATGCCGCTCACCTCACGTGGTTTTATATCGGGATAGCCATAGGGGCTTTATTTGCTTACGTTTATAATTATCTGCTCTTTAAGAGTTCTGTTCATGTACTGCGGAGAAGTATGCGTTCATTCCACATCCAGTCGAATGTGACGTTTACAATCTTGATGAAAATGATTGAAGATCCGAACAGCAGTCATAAAAGAAGGAAGCTCCTTTATAAAAATGTAAGCCGGTTAAATGATTATGCGAGAATTGTTTCTTCAGAGATCAATCAGGAGGATTTGAAAAAACTGTGGCCAGGAATTGAATCGTCCCAATTGAGGCTCTATGTGTTTGATACTGAAATGCTTGTACAAACGTTGACGGATTCACTTAAAAAGCTGAAAGATCTGGATGCGCTCGAATCTGTGGAGGTTAGACGATTATTAGTATGGGTCATCCGCTCGTTAAGGGACGCGGAAGTCCTTGCACATAATTACGATCCCCATTATTTAGAGGAAGCGGAAAAAGCGATTCAAGGTCTGCGGTTGCTTTTGACCGAGCTCCTCAATCAGGATGAAAAGCCTAAAGGAGTGTACCTCTTACGAAGGATAGAATCAATCGCCAATCATGTACTTGAAGCAGCCCTGACGATCCAGGCATCACTTAAATCGACAGATGGGGATACCATTGCAGTCGCATCTGAGGCAGAAAGCAAAACGGAGGATCAAGATGAGGATACTTCTAAAAATACATCACTGAAGCCGCAGACGAGAAAAGGGATTCAAGCCTTGGTAGCCGGAACCTTGGCTATCATAGTGGGTGAATTGATCTCTCCTGCACAGCCTTACTGGGTATTGCTGACAACTTTCATCATCCAGATCGGCACAGAGTCGGTAGGGAGAACGTATATGAAAGGTTTTCAACGCTCGGTGGGTACAGTCATC
>NZ_JABMCR010000430.1 GCF_013179555.1 Bacillus haikouensis | reverse complement strand
GCCTTTAAGATTATCCTTTCGTACCCCCTGCCGTCAATCCTGAAACGAAGTATTTCTGGAAGAAAAGGAATAAAAATGCGATAGGAACTGCAATTAATACAGAGCCTGCAGCAAACGTAGTGAATTCAGCACCGAACTGCTTTGCGACCATATCATAAAGGGCAACCGGCAGAGTGTACATTTTTTCTGAGCGCAATAAAATACTTGCTATGATAAAGTCAGCAAATGGGGCGATGAAAGAGAACAATGCCACCACTGCGATAATCGGCTTTGCAAGCGGCATGACGATTTGAAAAAAGATCCGCAGATGCCCTGCTCCATCTATTTTCGCTGATTCATCAAGTTCTTTCGGTATTGTATCCAGATAGCCTTTCATCAGCCACGTATTCATCGGAATCTGCCCCCCGACATATACCAGGATCAATCCGATATGTGTATCAAGCAGATCTGTTAATAACGCTAACACGAAAATAGCGATCAGCGCTGCAAAGTTAGGGATCATCTGCAGAATCAAGAAGGTCATTAATCCATTTTTCCTTCCCGTAAAACGGTACCGTGAGAAAGAATACGCTGTTAAACTCACGAGAAGAACCGTCAGTGCCATCGTCGATAAACTTACTTTAAGGGAATTCCAATACCAGATTAGGTAGTTGCTTTGTCCAAGATCAAATAATTCCTTGTAATGGGCAAGTGTCGCATTTTTAGGTATGATGGACGAGCCTGATAAACTCTGTCCCGGATTAAAGGAAGAACCTATGATCCAGGCTACAGGGTACAGAATGATTGCAAACATTACAGCAATGGCAAGATAAGATAAGGTTAAACGTATAAGTTTCTGTCTTTTCATATTCATATTACATCATATCCTCTTCTTGGAATGATTTCGTGCGCTTGAACTGCCAGATCGCTACAGTGATGACAATGATCGATAGCAGTAATGTGATGGCAGCTGCTTTAGAATATTGAGCCGAAGTCATCGTCAGGCTGTAAATCCATGAAATCAGGATGTCAGTTCCGCCTGCATTCTGACCTGTCAATGCAGGTCCTCCGCCATTGAATAAATAGATGACGTTAAAGTTATTGAAGTTGAAAGTATATTGGGTGATGATGATCGGCGCTGTCGCAAATAGTACCAGCGGCAGTGTGATATTCTTGAATTTCTGGAAAATGGATGCCCCGTCCACTGTGGCAGCCTCGTACAATTCATCAGGGATTGATTGCAGAACCCCTGTAGTCATCGCAAATATGAACGGGAATCCCAGCCAAGTCTGGATGAAGATCAATGCAAGCCGTGTATACATGGGTTCAGTCATCCACGGTAAATCTCCCATTCCCAAGAACGAGAGTATGTCCCGGTTGATGGTCCCAAACGATTCATTGAACATACCGGCAAATACAAGAATAGAAACAAATGCCGGAATTGCCCAAGGTAAAATGAAAACTGTACGAATGACCGCTTTTCCTTTTAAGTCTTTTTGATTCACCAGAATGGCAAGGAAGATTCCAAGTGCCACCTGCAGAGTCGTCGCTCCAAACGTCCAAACCAGCGTCCATGCCAAAACAGTGATAAACGTTTCTCTCCATATATCAATCTTGAAGATATCAACAAAGTTCTGAATCCCTACCCAATCCACAAGCTTTGCCGGAGGGGAATGATAAAGATCATAGTTTGTGAAAGCCAGTAAAATAACGAATATAATCGGAAATATCACTACGAAAACGAGCAGCAGGAAGCCCGGTGACATGATCAGATAAGGAAATCCATTGTCTACCAGATTTCTGTATTGCTCTCTGATTGTGCTTAGCTCTTCCCCCCGATCCCTTCTCTCTCCATTAACGTATGCATCCCGCAAATTATATAGATAAAAGCCGATTCCGAATAATAGGACGATGATTGAGAGGATTCCATACACCATCAAGAAGATAGAGTGATCTCCGTAGGATACGTCCGTGCCCAGGGTAGTGATTCCCCAAAGACCGTAACTGATTAAATCTCTGAATACGAGAATAAAAGCGGCTGTCATGATCAGGAAAAATCCGCCTTTGAGATACTGTTTATGATACAACTGACCTAATCCTGGGATAAGGGACAGGGCCAGCGCTGTTTTTCTATGGTTTGTATGATAGGATTGTTGCTCCATCCTATATTCCCCTTTCTATTCTCAACTTGTTTTTTAAACTTCAAGAGCTTTAGGAGGCAGAAACGTATTTCTTCCTCCTAAAGCCCTTGAATGGTATTTAAAAGGATAGCAGTACCTCTCCATTTGGAGGAGGTACCGCTATATAATGATAGTTTTAATTTGAATGATTCGCTTCAATGTTCTGGTTGATTTGTTCCACAGCGGAATCAAGTGCTGCTTTAGGCTCTTGTTTCCCTGTTACCACAGTCTGAAGTGCATTGGCCATAGGTTCCCACACCGTACCCATTTCAGGGATATTCGGCATTGGGACCGCATATTGAGACTGTTCGGCTACCGCTTTTGCACCTGGATTATCGGCAATCGCAGG